>DYSA01000467.1 GCA_020726425.1 Fibrobacter succinogenes
AGCCTCGAACGCGGCATTCCAAGCGAGGACGTTTGGAACGAGTTCTGGAGCAAACGTTAGGTTAGGAAACCACCTGAGTAGTTACCTATTTCCTATGATGTTTCAAAAAATTGAAATGATGAAGATATTGAAGGCTCAGAATAGTTCATATTTGAGTGTATGGGAATTCCCAAGGATGCTAATCCATCGGCAAGACAGTATGTAGAGCAGGAGAACCGTTTTCCGAAGGGCGCATAAAACCCCACACCGCGCGAACGAATATCTGAAATAGTAAGTGACATAAAGCTATCCCCTTAATTGTAATGTTATTACAAAAAAGTATGTGGATTGTTCACCGTAATTCCCAAAACAAGAAATGGCGAAGTTTCCCTCGCCATTTCTTGATATTTATAAGAGAAAACTACGATTGGTAGCCATGAAGGACAATATGTGAAGCTTCACTGAACTGTGGGCCCAGTTTTCGAACCAATCGACGAATGACATACGGATCACCTTCGACGCCAAGCACCGCGAAACCGTGTACTCCCCGTTCTCCGAGCTGAAGATCTTTTACATTCACCTCTTTTGAAGCCAAGGCAGACAAAAGAACCAAGAGAACTCCAGCAGAGTTATCGTGTTTCGTGATAATCATCTGAGGCGAAAGAGGAATGGTCATTTCAACACCATCAAGTTCAAGAAGATAATCTCTTCCCTGCTTTGGTTCCGGCTGAATAAGCTGTTCTTGAATCTCTACAGAAATAAAGTTATCTCCCGCAGTTCCTTTTACAAATGCAATGGCCTCTTCGATCATCGCATCTTCCCCTGAAAGCGTTAGATATGCCGATGCCGTACCATCACCATTAGAATTGAGATATGCGGTTTCTACATTTATCTCTTCCGATGCTAACGTATTAAACAGAATCGAGAGCACACCGGGCCGGTCTTTGTGCAGAGAATAGATCCCTTTCACTTTTACGGCTGGTTTTTCAGGCACTCGATTGCTAATCGTAATCGATCGGTTTTCACGACGAATTGTAATTGCATCATCGTCTAGTGCAAGAGGTGTAGATCCATCGTATTTCTCAAGAAAACTGCGAAATGTTCCGCCAAAGGAGAATCGCGGAATGCGACGCTGTTTGTGATCGGCAAAGCGGCGATTGAGAAGTTGAATCCCCAGATTGAGCACCCGATATCGCTCTTCATCACCATCGAGAGAGACCAACGGCCGTTTCTGAGGAACCGTGTGAGAAAAACTGACATACTGCGTATATCCTGCAAACTGAGGATAACTAATACCTTCGGCATAGTTGTGCCCGTAGTGTTCAAGAACGTGACAATCAGTCCCGATAGCAATCACGATGTTTAGTTTTCGCGCCAACTGGAGAATGGGGAGCGATGGATAGATTCCGCACCCTTTTTTGAGACCGGCGAGGTTCACATCAAGTCCGAGATTTCTGTCGGCGATCATTTCCAAGAGCGTACGGAACCGACGCGCAATTGGATGGGATGAATTTTCAATATCCGCCAAACAAGCCGGCGCATCGACATAGAGCTTTGGAAGATCCACGTGTCCCACCACCTGAATCATATCCCCCATCTCTTCAATCATCTGAATCATCTCTTCGATATAACCAGCCCAGTAATTCTCAGATCCACCGCGAAGTTTCATCAGCTCTTTTGTCTCCTGAGGCGATCCATCGTAGGGCAATCCCTCTTTGGAAAAGTGCACAGAACCGACGACAAAATCGGCATCCGCTGCTTGAAACACCTTTGAGCGATTCCACTGAAGTCCCAGCCCGGAACCGAGCCACTCAAGTTCGATTCCATATTTTATATCGATTTGGGAGCCGTATTTTGCCTTGAGCATAGCGATCTTTTTGGGATATTCAAGATACGCCGTATCTCCGCGAATAAATTTAATATCCAACCGCGTTTCAGTCTCGTACCGAAAACGAGTAAGCCGCGGTGTGTGAATAATAAACGTGATCGACGGTGCACCGGCAGCAATTGCCTTCTCCGTGATCGCTTCGATTTCATCAACACCGTGTTTTATATGGTCATTACCGGTTCCTACATGGATCCCGTGAGTTTCATAGATAAAATGTTCCATAGCTATCTCCTGTCAAGCTGTGAAATTTATTACAATGTAATATAGCTTCGGACAGGAGCATGTTCAAAGGGTGAAGGGAAGGGATCAATTCTATTGAACAAATCAGTCATGAAGAGCTGTGACGAGGGAAAGCCTTGTAGTACACTGCGATTGTCGCTCTTCTGACGGGTCTTCAATTTTCGTCCTTTCGTTCTACAATTTACCACTTTCGTGGAACCCGACAGACATTCCCGGGTAAGGATACACAGACTTTACATCGATCTTGTTGCCAATACTTTACGGGTTACGAACGGAAATTGGGTTGGCTATGTACCCTTTAGCTGTGGGAAATTTTGAAATCCCGTTTTTAATTTCGA
>DYSA01000468.1 GCA_020726425.1 Fibrobacter succinogenes
TAACACTCGGTTGTTCTCGATTGAGAACAAA
Source organism: Fibrobacter succinogenes (assembly GCA_020726425.1). Lineage (GTDB taxonomy): Bacteria > Fibrobacterota > Chitinivibrionia > Chitinivibrionales > Chitinivibrionaceae > JAIFMU01. The sequence continues at coordinate 32 of DYSA01000468.1, forward strand.
AAAAAGAAAACGTTCCCATATCTTTGCACGGGAAGAGCAAATGTTCTTCCCGTGCTGAAAGTAAACTATCTCAATCCCTTTCTCACTTCCTCTCGGGAATCCGAATCTCTGCGATTGCCCCAACTCCTGAGTCACGATTTTTCACCGACACCGTTCCTCCGTGAAGTTCGATTGACTCTTTTACGAAACTGAGTCCGATTCCGCTACTTCGCTGGTGAGTGTCTGGTCTTCCCAGTGAGTAGAACCGTTCGAACAGGCGATCCTTTGCGTACTCCGGAATCCCCGATCCTTCATCGATCACGACAATGGAGATCGATCCATCGATACTCTCCGCTGATACGACAATTGTTCCGCCCACGGTGGAGAAGTCCATGGCGTTCTGGACGAGATTCAGTACGGACTGGCGAAGGAGAAACCGTTCGCCGGTGATCGTGAGCGAAGAGTCGCACTGGATGGAAAGGGTAATCTGTTTTTCCAAAGCAACCACAGAGACCGCATCGACAATCTCTTCGAACAGAATTTTTCCACTGATCGATTCAGTTTGTTGGATCGATTCGCGATTTTCCACGATGGAAAGTTCCAACATGCGATCGATCATGTTCTGGATTCTCACCGATTCTCCGCGAATGTTCCCGGCGAACCGTTGAAGATCCCGAGCGGGCATGGTTTCATCGATCAGTTCCGCCGCCCCGCGAATCGCCGCGAGAGGACTTTTGATTTCATGGGTCAGAGTCTGGACATACTGTTCAACATACCTTTTTTTCTGAAGGTTCTCCTGCATAAAGAGGATCGCTTCGGCCAGTTCGTCCAGTTCGTGTTTGCCGAGAATTCCGATTGTGTGAAGGTTCGGCATGGGTGCGTGCACACCGCGGCGAATGTTGCGCACGTAGCCAATCAGTTTTTGGATGGGCGAGGTGATCCAGATCGTGATCAGCATCCCGAAAAGTCCCATCGCCGCCAGAGCGCTGGCTGCCATAATGATAAATCGCGACCGCGCCGGTTGAATAAACGGCACCGCACTCTCTTTCGGTTTCGCCACGCTCAGTACGCCGCCGATCTGACCATTCACCATAATTGGAGCGCCCACGTATTGCACCCCGGAACCGGGATCATTCTCGTCGATTCGCGTGGATCGAGCGCCGTATTCGCCGGCCAGCGTGAGTGCAACATCGCGCCACTTTGAGTAGTCCTGACCTTCGGCTAAACCGTTGTCCGAATCAAAGAGAACAATCCCTTTGGTATCGGTGATATAGACGCGAAGGCTCATGTCTGTTTTTACGTATTCGTAGATTCGAGCACTGAACTTCTGCGATTTTGCTCGATTGAAAATCGTGTGCATTCTCTGTTTGTCGATCGATCCATCGGCGAGATCTTCCGAAGCGATCGCCGCCAAGAGTGTGGAGTACTCCACCAGTGACTCTTCCATGGCTTTCATGTAGTGAGGGCGAATCTCTTTCATCATCCAGTCTGCCACGTAGTAAAATCCTGCCATGAGAACGATGATAAATCCAATCACCAGTCGCGCGCGAATACTCATGCTGAAGGCTCCTGAAAGCTGTACCCAAATCCGCGATGCGTGACAATACACTCCTGATCGGTGACTATGCGAAGTTTGCTTCGGATCGATTTAATATGTGCGTCCACGGCGCGATCGGTACAGAATCCCGGTTCATCCCACGCTGATTCCATGAGCTGTTCCCGTGAAAAAACCTGTTTTGGCCGAGCGATGAGTGCGCAGAGGATGCGAAACTCCTGCCGAGCGAGATCGATATCGACTCCTTTGCAGGAAACGCATTTCCGCGATTCATCCACCGTGAGAAATGCCATCGATTCTGCGGCGATTGGTTCTGCCGCCACGGTTCCACTTCGGCGAAGCACCGCTCGAACGCGAGCGGACAACTCACGCGGGCTGAACGGTTTTGAAAGATAGTCATCGGCTCCCAGTTCAAGCCCCACCACGCGATCGATCTCTTCGGTTCGGGCCGTGAGAAAGATTATCGGCACATTGGATTTCAACCGAATCGTTTTGCACAATTCAAGCCCATTGATATCAGGGAGACCAATGTCCAGAATGATCAGTGAAGGGGAGTGGTCTGCGAGTTTGACCAATGCTTCAGTTCCCGTAGAAACCCACACAACGGAAAATCCATCTGTTTCGAGTCGGTAGATTATGGTATCGGCAATGGTTTTTTCATCTTCCACAATAAGAATTGGTGATTGCACTGCTCACTCCTTGTTGGTTACATACTCCGCCGGTAAAAATGGTTTGGGCCAGAGAAGAGAATGAGGATTTGTGTGACAGAGATAGTATAAAGGCAATGATTGGGGTGTTGCAAAAAGTTTGTGAGATCAGTTCTGAGTATTTGCTTTATGGCTACATTTTTGATTCTATTGAACATTTTGGTGGTGTGT
>DYSA01000469.1 GCA_020726425.1 Fibrobacter succinogenes
TGGGAACGAGTGCTGAAGCGAGTTTTTGTCCCCCGCTAACACCTGAGTAGTTACAGCAATGGTTCAGCAGTTTAAAAATCGTGGCCCACAGATACATGAAAGACAGTTCCATTTGAAACATTGTACCTTTCAAATGAACCGTTCACAATTTTGGAGACAGAACCGCGAATGGGGCCAATTCGCGTTGATAAGGCAGCTTCAAGTTCAAGCCCGATCGGTGCATTTTCCAAAAAATCAGTTGCTGCAGAGCGAAGATTGAAATTTTCGACGTTATCCCAACTCATTCCCCAATCCCCATAAATATTGAACCAGATTTCGGGTTTAGGAATTCGGAATTTCAGCGCAGAATTGACAACGAACAATCGGTCTCCCGGAATTGCATTCTGCATGACGCCGGCGAATGGAACCGACCGGAACACATTCGTGCTGTTCATAGTATTGGAATTTCGTGCCCCACCGAGATAATATTTATTCACTTCCGGAAGTGGCTGATCTGACCAGCTAAACCACAGTCCCGGTTGAAGAAGAATTTTACGATGATAATTCAAGCGAATTATATGGTTCGTTTGACCAAAGAGCGTCAAGAAATCCCGAGTCGATGCGGCATCGGTCGAAGCTCCGGCAAACCAAAATTGATACCTTCCTCCTTGGCGAGGAAATGGTGTTCGATCGTAGGTGTCCACCAGCAGCGAAGTGTACAAGCTGGTTATTCTATCTTCGCCTGTACCGGTAAATGTAACATCTTCTGATTGTGTCAACGAAAAATTCTCCAGAGTAAATCCACCTGAAAGCCTCATGGCATGAAACAGATTCATCCCCATCGATGCATCGAGAGATAATTTCTGCAGATTTACTTCTCGATAATCAATGTAAGGCGAACTTCCCTCGCCAAATTCTACAGAACGATTCACAATCTGCTCCGCAGAAGTAAACAGAGAAAGGTTATAGTTCGCTCCGCCTTTATTTGTCATCGGAGTAAATCCTTGGATCAGAGCCCCGTACTTCTGCCGTTTAACTCCATATTGAAGAAAGAGTTCGGCAGTCGCTCCCGTTCCAAAGAAATTCACAAATCCGGGACGAGCAAACAGTTCAACAGAGTGATACTCATCAGCTCGAATTCCAATGTCCGTAGACCAGTAAGGGTGTTCAATCACATGAATTGTCAATGAATCGTGAGAAATTGTGAGGTGCACATTTTTAAACAGTTCTGTGCCATAGAGATAGTTTATAGTGTTGCGAATCTGAGATTTGCCAAGTGTATCGCCAATATCCACAGAAGCAATTCGGCGAATATAACTGCTCTTTGTCTGAACATTTCCTTCGATAACAACGGCTCGGATCACAGGATCAAGAAGAGCATAGAGGGTTTGATCCCGTTTTGATCGAACTGCAATAAGATCAAACTTCTCTTTCGCCGCCCAATACCCTTCCGCATAGATCGTGCGCGCTGAGTCAAAATCGGTATTGGTAATTGCATTCAATTCTGGATTGATAAGAATATTTGCTCGAGCACGGTTAATTCTATTTCGTTCTGCCATGTTGATCCCTGCAACCTGCAACAACAAATTTATTGGAGTTTTAAGGTTGTGCTTTGCCAAGAGCGGAGAGGTCACATCCGAGGCGATTACAAAATCAGAATCACTTATCAATGAATCAATTATGGGAAGATTTGCGACAATTCCACCATCGACAAGAAGCATGCTGTCCATATCAACAGGAGAAAAAGCAACGGGGATTGCCGAAGATGCTTTTACTGCTTCGAGAAGGTCACCTTTGGAAAAAACAATTGTCCGTCCAGAGACAAGATCTGTGGTAACAATCCGAAGTGGAATGGGAAGTGAGTCAAAGTTGTTCCCCGCCGCGGCGGAAATCGGGAGCAATAGCGGTGACAGAGTCGAATAGATCATCTGGCCTTTTAACACCTGCGTGTTGTAGAGAGGAATTTCACCTTTTTGAAATCGAAGTGAAGCGACTGCTGCAGGAAGTTTTTCTTTATTTGAAATGGGCATCGTGTAACGCGGTGCATCGTTCGATACAAACTCACTAAAATCAGTTTCCGACAAGATTTGTTCCAGCATTTCGCCAGAGTATCCGGCGCTGTACAGTGCGCCAATCAGTGCGCCAAAACTCGAACCTATAATGAGATCTGGTTTCACACCCGCTTCATCCATTGCCTGAAGAACGCCAATATGCGCGATTCCTCGGGCTCCACCACCACTCAAAACAAGAATCGTTCGTTTCGCTTGTAGAGGAATGAGAAGCATTAAAAGTATGAGCAGTGATTTTTTCAAGCGCCGTCCTTCGTATCAGTTTTGTAGGGGCAAAATAGCTTTTTCCCCTTTCAAAATGATCAGTTATGAATAACAACTGCTTCATCGGTCATGACCAGAATCACACAATCTTTGAGTAGAAATATCAATTCTCCAATGATACACTTTTT
>DYSA01000002.1 GCA_020726425.1 Fibrobacter succinogenes
ACCCATCATTTTGAGGCTTTGCCCCGTTTTCAGTTACATTCTGCAAGCGTTGTTGCTTACATAGGTTAATATAATATCGTGCAATCGTGACTGCATAAGAAAATATTAAAAGTTCCTATTTTTTGATTACAAAATCTCTGCTGTTGATCCATTCGCCATTGCTAAGTTTTATGTATTCACCATTTTCATCAATATCAAGTTGTGAAATAGTGAATTCTTGATCACTGACATAAACGCGGTTAGATTCACGAACTATCTTGTTCACCTTTGATCCTGTAAACTCATTTATGAAATTCTCTTTTAATTTTTCAGCCTGAGAATATAGGCTTTTTATTTCTTCGAGCTGTTCACTGAAATTCATTGTATCTCCTTTGCTTTCTGACAAATCTTGAATGTTATAAAGCAAGAATCATGAGTTGATTCTGTTCGAGTAAGAAGCGTTTCACCAATAAAGTAGTTTGAACCATCGATTTCAATTGAAAGCTTTGGAATCTTGGTTTCAAGTCCACGTCTTGACCGTTGAAGATTCATTGATAAGGCGTTGATAACTTGTTCACTTTGTGAATAGTTCAACGCCAAAACAACAGTTTGTTCAATCACTCATTCCTCACTTGATTTGAGTGAATAAGGTTTCAGGCTTTGCAAGTTCAAACTTGCTTGCCCAAACTTCAACAATATCATCTTTGAAAGGCAATACCATCAGCGAACAGAATTCAGCCCCGGTGTGCTGTATAGTTTCCAGAACGCTTGAAACATCGATTGAATGCCGAACAAAAACATACTGATCACTGAATAGAGAAAAAGCCTTTTCCATGAAGATCACCGATCCTTTTAATTCGTTTCTGAACTAAATCGCGAAGCATTTCTTTGTGTTGCTTACGATCTCCGTATTTATCATGACAACCGCGGCAAACTGCAATCAGATTTTCGGGATTGTCTTTCAGTTTAGAACCACCCATTCCACGGGCATCAATATGATGAATATCATTTGCCCGGTTCCCGCATCCTTCAATTTCACACTTCAAATTATGGTGAGGCGGTTCACCGATTGATTCAAAGTAATTTATCATGTATTGCTTCATAGTTCAGCACATTCCGTGCAAAAGCAACCTTCAGAAGTTAGAACATGGCCGCACGTGCTGCACTCACTGACAACTTCAAGAGAATCGAAGGCCTTCAGAACGGTTCTGAAAATGCTGTTGCAGCTATGGCAATAAACCGTTTTCACTTTGCCTTCAATCCTGTATAGATGATCCGGGCTTAAACACACATCACAAATCAATTCACGCTGTTTCTGTCTTGCCATTGCTTTCACCCTCTACATTCTCACTTGAAAAACTGCAACAATCACACTCGTATTGATTGCCCTGAACAATTACGTTTCCATTCTCGCAATTTGGGTAAGGGTAACTTTTATTTCTGTTTTCTGGAATATCATCAAAACTCATTTTTTAATCTCCTTTGTTTTTAGTTCCCAACGCTGCAGCAGTTCTGAAGCCGTTTTAATGTCATATAATACACCGCAAACCCGAAGAGTTTTATCGCCATGCGATTTTGAAATTTTTACTTTCTGCCTGAAGTGGTTCAAATGCCGTTTGTTTCTCTTCGCCCTGTCGATCAGCTGCAGCGTCATTTTTTCCATGATCGCCTCATTCATTTCATCAAACTTTCTTGAACTAAAGCAAGTTTTGATCTTCAGAGAAACCATTCTTATTTGGTTGTTTATCTTTGTCTCTGCTGCTTGCTTCGGCGTGATCCATTCACCAAACATTCTATTCATAAAAACTCCTTCGTTGTTGCTTACATAGGTTAATATAAGAAACAACAAGGCGAAAAGCATAAGAAAATATAAAAGAAAAGGCGTTCCAAAAAGAACGCCTTACTAAATAACGAAATACGAAAATAAATTTTAGCTTTTCAACGCCCGTTCAACGGTTGCCGTTGCTCTTCCAATGCCGCCATCTTTCAAATCAAAAACAATACTGATCTTCCCGGTTGTCTTTTCGCTGCAATGGTGAGCAAGCAGCCGCACCACCTCTTCAGAGTAATCTTTTATCGAAGCCTTTTTGTTGTCGTTGTTGCTCAATTTCTATTCCTTTACACATAATGTTCTGAAACCAAATTCATCTTCACAAAGTTCAAGCGGCTTGTTTTGGTGAATCGCCTTGTTCGTGAATTCAAGAACTTCTTCATTTGTAAAATATGTTTCCGGTTGATCTTCTGCATTGCCTATGAAGTAACCAAGTGAAAAAGATTCTTCTCTTGTAATCGGGTAAGGCGAACCGGGGAACATTGAAAGGTAAACTTCGCGTGAATGTTCAATGTTTGTCATTTCATCATTCCACGTTTCTTCATCCATTATCATCTTCAGCCTTCTTTCTTTACAATTCCCATTACAATTTGACCAAACTCTTTTGCGAATTCACGCGGGTTCGGGTTGTTCATGAACTCTGACCAAGCTTCTGCAATCGCTTCAGTTCTTCCGCCTTTTGAAGCATAGGCCGAAAGGTTTTCAGCAACTCCGTTTCCTTTATGCTTTACGCCTGAAGCCTTCAACCGATCATGCCAATTTGCAATTTCAGGCCGTGAACGCAAAGCATAGAGTGCATCTATCTGGTGCCCTATTTCATGGTCAACAATCGCCTTCATAGTGGAACACTTTTCAGGCCACCAGCCTTTTTTCTCCATAGGAACACCGATATTTTTTTCAAACTGAGCAAAGTTCTTTTTATCCGCATACTTTTCATTAAAGGCAATACCCCAAAATCCTTCATAGCTCTTGTGCATTGAATCTGCCGATTCTGCAACAGCGGAAACCTTCGCCGGCTTCATCTTTTTAATGTAATAATCTTCAGCCATCTTTTCAACCTTTTCATCGGAAAGCCTGCCACCATACATCGCTTTGAAATGTGTCAAATAGCTTTGGTAAATCTTGCTTTGCTTCATTTCTTTCAGCTGCTTTTTAGATAGCAGCCTGTTTCTTTGCTGGCAAGAACCAATGAACTGCATTTCACCTTTCAGCCGGGGAATATTCTTTCCATACCATTCAAGATCATCAGCCAAAATCTGGACTAAATCAGGGTGAAGCCCGGTTTCATCGAAAGTTTGAACCATTCCTGAATTGTAGATTCTTGCAACAGGTGTCAATTGTTCGTTCTTCACTTCTGCTGCAGCTGCAATTTTCTGTTCTGTTTTGATCTCACTCACAACAACCGCAACGGTTCCGGCTTTTGCCGCAATATGTGCCGCAAACTTTTCAAGGTCTTTGGAAAACTTCCCGCTTGTTTTGGTGAAATCGCCGCCGTGTTCATCTTCAAAGAATGGTTCAGCCCAACACCGGCACAAAATAGCTTCGCCGGGGTGCCCACCTTCAGGCGGATTCTTCCAGCTGAAAACTACACCTTCACGGTTCCAGTGTGAAGGCGTTGCATAGGGATATTTCCCCGCCGGATTCCCGCGAACACGTTCATCAAGAACAGAACGCCAAATATACCGGGTAATTCCAAGCTGTTCTTGCCGTGCCCGTGTGATACGTCCGTTTAACTTCCCGATCTGATCACGTGCAATCAGGCGTGCCCGTTTGCCGGCTGTTTCAAATGGTGCCTTCCCGGAAATACCTGAAACGCCTTGGCTCAATATCCGCTTCCTGATTGATTGATAGCTTTCACCGTTAGCCATACCATCAGAAATTTCACGGCTAATGTTTGACTTTAACTGTTGAGATACATTTGTAATCAAATCAGCTGTTTCAGTTCCAAATTGTCGAACGGCCTGTTGAACTGCTGCAGGCTTGTAATCAAGTGCCCCGGTCGGCTTCCCTGATTTGCCGGCCTGCTGCCGAATCTGTTTCACGCTCCATTGATCAACTTCCCACGCCGTAACGGGTAAGCCTGTTCCACTTGAAGCAAATTGTGAAGCCTTGTCAAAGCTGCTTTGCATCTCATTCAAGGCGTTGTTCATTTCAGTGTGCCAATCTTCCAACGCATCAGCTCTGCCGGCCTCACGTAAAGCATCATCACGCCAACGCTGCAACCGTTCCTCTGTAATGGTTGCAGCGGCGATTGAACGCCATTCATTGACCAGATCGTTCACGATTTTGACCGCTTTGTTCTCAATCGCCACCGGGTAAAAATTGCGTAATCGCTTCGCCGATCCTGAAACGAAGCCTTCAGCATTTTTCAACCAGCTGAAATCTGGTTTCTTTTTCATTCTTCGCCGCCTGCTGAATCTTCTGGCTCTTCTGGTTCTTCCTGCATATCTTTATCAAGCAGGCGGGCTGCATCAACATCGTCACTGACTGAAGTTGTGAAAGAATATCCGCCTTTGAAACGGTTCTCTCTGATCTCTTCAGGCGTTAAAACGTTCATAGATGCGTAAATTTGATCTGTTTCAGCTTGTGCCTTTCTTGCTTCTGATCCTTCCTTATCCGAAGGAAGCGACAACGGCAGCCAATTGATTTCATAATCATCGGCATCTTTCAGGCCGTAAGCTTTACAGGCACAACAAACGCCAATCAGCTTCAAAAGTTCATCTTCCATTTCTTCAACTTGATACGCATTCACCTGTTCATGAAAGTTCCGTGTATCGGCATCGTCTTTTGCACCAAGGCCGGCGGATTGTGTACCAAGAAGAATTTTTGCAGGAACTCCGTTCACCGCTGCAGCATAGTTGCCGAATCGATCAAGCATATCAGCAAGCCCGGTGATTGCTGCCGTGTGTGTTGTCCATTCCTCTTCTGAATCGATAATCAAGGCATTGATCATGCTGCGTGAAAGTGCCATGATTTCAACACGCTTCTTAATTTCTTCCTCTTGCCCGGTTGCAATGGCATTTGCAAGACCGTTCACTTTCATCACGGGTGTGACGAACTGATTCAAGATCCCTTCAGCGGTTGCATAGGCGGTGCCCAATCCACGCAAAGAAGAACCGGTTGATCTATAGAGGCTATCACCAAAGCCGTTGTTTTGCATTCTTCGTGATTCTGTCACTTCTTCGCCATCAAAGAAAAGACAGCGGCTTTCATGAATATCTTTGCTGCCACCATTCCAACGCCAACAAGTAAATATTTCAGGTGTTCCGGCCTTCATTCCGCTTTCGTAAAACTTTTGAACCTGAATATAATCACGTTCAAATACTTCCGTTCCTTCGATAGAAACGCACGTTTTATAGTTAAGTGGAACTTTCATATCTGTGTTTCCATCATTGACATACATCACGACAATTGAACCACCACTTGAACGGGCTTTTGTAAGTGCCTTTCTGAAAACTGAAGGTGCTTTCAGCTTTCTTCTTAAAAGTTTATCAAGCTTTGAATCTTCATCGCCTGAGAACTGGCACCATTTCCGGGTTGCGTGTTGTGGAAATAGTCTTGCAGCCCGGCGGCCTATCCCATCGTCACAAAACAGAACATCAACTTCAGCCTGTGAAAGTGCCGTTTGTTCTGAAACATCGATCTTTGTATTCTTGGTTGCACTTCTTTTGCCACCAAGCCCGGTTAAAAGGTTCATCCATCCATCAACACGCTGCAACGCATCAAGTACACCGCTTTTGATTGTCATTCTTCGATCTCCTTACAAAATGTTCATTTTCTTAAACTGAAGGCCGCCATTCAAGCCCCAACGTGTAAGAATGTAATATCTTTGGCTGTCTTGGCAATGGTCTGAATCCTTAATTGGCTTATCTTCACCACGCAAAGCCGCCTTTTCATCCCATCTATACAAAAAATACTCTTCGATAGTATGAGTGCATTTTTTTATTATCGCATATTCACCACTTACAAGAACAGAAGCTTGTGCCCTGATCCCATCAAGAACCGCATTGTTTGCAGGTTTAACCGGTAAACCTCTACGTTTACAAGTTGCAATGAAAGAAGCTGCTGAAGGGTCAATAAATATCGTGTAAAGCTTTCGCCGTATATCAGGCTTACGGTTTATGAAATCTTCAAGATCATCGGCAAGCTGTTCATCAGTCTTTTGAATACCTGTTTCACGTCCGCTGTAATAATATTCATCTTCGCACCAATACCGAGGCTTTCCATGTGAAAAATCTTGCCGGTTCGATTCACCGAAAAGAAGAAACACCGTTGGGTTCTGAATACCATAGTCGATACTTATACAATAGCGTGCAGCATCTTCAGGCGGTTCGTTCAGAACAAACGGTTCAGATTCTTCAAAGAATGGATAAATCATACCTTCGGCAGCTACCCAAAGACCATCAATCATTCTTTGCCGCCAAACACCGTGATACTTCAGTTTAATATCTTCAACGTAATCAGGATCAAGGTTTGGATTGTCATTCAAAGTGAACTTGTAATAGTTCATTTTGATCTTATCGCGTTTATCGATGAAATCAGTTTTCACATGGTGCCGCGGGTTGTCCGGGTTCGTTCCCGCAAAACCTTTTGCACCCTTCGCACTTTGCCTGCCTATGAGTTCCATCAGGAAAGTTTTGTTGATCAGCGTCAATTCATCGGCAAGCCAGCCGCCGCCGGTCATTCCGCGAAGTGCTTTGTGGCATCCTTCATCTTTGGCACCAAATACAATGCAGTCAATGCCGAACATTCTTACTTTCTGCTGTGAAGGCGTGTATTTGATCGCTTCACCATAATGTTCTTCCATTGGCTGAATGATATTACGGTAAATCGATTGTGCAGTAACTCCAACGATTGAAAGAATCCCGTCACCCTGCCAATCGTGTTTGTCCATTCTCATTATGTATTTGATCCACCGGGCATTCAATCCAACGGTTTTGCCTGATCGAATAGCACCATCAAGAAGATTCATTCTTGCATTTGCATCAGCCAGAACAAACGCTTGTTTATCGGTTAAGTGCATCAGCTCCCCCCGTCCGCGTGGCTTATTCCGGGGAAATCATCTTTTGTGAATGATCGGCCTCTTTCGTCTTGCTCTTGCATCCATGCCGCAATCATTCCGTGCCGGGCACCGTCCGAATTCTCTTGTTCGCCGGCTTTGTAGATTGAACGGTAGTTTTCAGAATCAAGATTACACAAAGCGAAGATCACCGCGGTTGCATTTGGTGCATACTGCTTTCTTGTTTCTCTCTTGTAAAGTGTCGTTGTTCCGCTGTCAGGAATGATCTTTCCTGAAGAATCGGTTTTTTGCCCGGTCGTTTTCTTTTCGGTCACAACGTCCACTGTTTCAAATCCTTCAAGCAGCTTTTTCAGGCCGCGGCGTGCTGCTGCTTTTATGTTTGATTTGCGTGATTCCTTTCCCCTTTTTATTGCTGCCGTTATCTTGTGTGATACTTCGATAAAAGCCGGCGTTGATTTCTTCGTTGGGTAACATCTCGCACGAAACGTTTCATACTTGATACCGCATTCATTGGCAATGTCTCTGAGGTTTTCAGAACCATCAGCAACAGCGTTTTCAATATCTGTATAAATCTGTTCATCATTCCAGATTTCAGCTTTAGGATTCGCCATCATTACAACCAGTTTTTCAGTTCAACGTTATCGATTCCGCAATATCTCCATCAGGGATTCTCCAAGATCGTTTGATACACCTTTCAAAATGTCCAGTGCTTCAAAATAATCACTTTCATCAAGCGTGATTCTCATGATCATGATTTTTCTGGTCGGTTTCTCTTCATCAAAGAGGCGTTCAGGCGGTAATTGTCCGCTGCTGAAAGTTCGTTCAACCTCTTCGGGCTGTTCTTTCTGAACTTCTGGTTCAATCGCAACCGGTTCTTCTGGTTGTTCTTGTTCTGGTTCAACTGAAGCCGGCGTTGCTGGCTCAAAATCATCTTCGGTGAATTCGATCTCTGAACAAAAGTTCACGCCCCAATGTGCAAGCTCTTCAAGATCGCAAATGGTGTTCAGTTCGTTTAAATCCCAATTACCAAAATTCACATTGTCGATTACAAGGAATCGTTCAACCTCTTTCGGCGTTAAAGAGTCCGTGCAGATCGCCCAGCCTTCAGGGATTTCTTTGTAACCAAGTTCAACAAGTGCCTTGTATCTCTGGTTCCCGCCAATGATGAAACCTTCACCGTTGAAGATGATAGGTCGCAATTTCATCATCTTTGGGAATTCAGTAATACTCTTTTTCAAATTCTCGAATTCGCGATCTGAAATAGTGCGTGCGTTTCCGGGGCTGATCCTTATTTCATCTATATTCATTTCACATTCTCCTTTTGAAATATCGCTCTGCTTTGTCAGGCTTACCACGTAATAGAATCAATTCAGCAATGTGCTTGCAGCACTCCAAGTGTTTTGAAAATGTTCTTGCGATCCGGTCAAGCTCTTGAACATCTCTTTCCCGCTGAAGCCAAATGATATTTCTTGGTTTCGTCTTATGGTAATCTCTGTGAAGCGTTGAAGGTAATGCAACGAGGTTTGCAAGTTGGTTGTTCCATCTTCTACCGTCAATATGGTGAACTTGCCAGCCGGCGGGAATTCTACCGAACCGGCTGGAATACTTCTTTCTGTAACCATAGAAAAACATGATCGTTCTCTTTCGCTTTAAACTGGAAAAACCGCGTGCAGATTTTACCTGCACCGGTTTGATATTGTCTTGAACTAAGCAGCTTTTCAAAAGCTATGTTCTTTTGTCTTTGCTGCTTCATTCAAAAGAGTCCATTTTTCTTCACGAACCTTATGAAGATTTGTTTCCAACTCAGCCATCTTCCTGAACAACTCTTTGATAAACACTTCTCTTTGAACATCGTCTTTGATCTTTGAGTATTGTTTTTTCAGGTTGCTTGTATATGGTGCATTCGCCTTACTCAACTGAATCAGCCTTTGCCAGTTCAAGGGGCAAAACGATTTGTGCAGAACACGGCTTTGAATTCTCTTCAGTAATGCAGCCGCTTATAGTTCCGATCACCGCCCGGCGAGGGCAACCGGTGCCGTTCATATTGCAGATTGTCAAATAGTTGTCATTGGGCTTCATTTCAATATTTCCCATTTTCAAAACTCTCTTCCATGTTTAAAAGGTCTTTTTCTGTTGTATCCCATCTTCTCACGAATCACGCCGTAAAAGTTCACGCCGATCTTTTCAAAGAACACGCCGCACATGATCACGCCGGCAATCAGTGCGTTCTTATCAATTCCATTTCCTGCAGGGTAATAAGGAATTTCGTTTTCTTCAAATGCCTTTTCGGTTATTGTTGAAAGGAAACTCAAAAACTTGATCGGCGATTCTGGTATTTCATAGAATCTCAATCTTTGCGATCCCATAGGAATATATCCAAGTGAGTGAAGAATATCAAAACAGCGAATACAGTAATCAGCTATTTCAACAATCACGCCTTCAGGCTTTCCGGGCTTATCTTCGTTGAAGTAAGTAGCTGAAATGTTTACACCGTTGCGAAGCTCTTCAAGTGCTTCACTGAGTTCTGAAAGCAAAAGCAATTTCGATTCTTCAACCGGGCGAATTTCGCCGGCTGCTCTGAATCCGCTGTTGATTGCCGTTTCACCTGCAGCAATTACCATTTCGGCAATACTTCTGCAATCAAAATCGTAATCAACGAATACAATAGGCTGTTTCATCGGTTCTCCTTAAATAAAACTTGTTTGGGCACTATCTTCTTTTACTGATTCAGGATCAATCTTCAACAGGCCGGCAGCTGCAAACGCAGCTTTCAAATATGCCTTCTTGAAAATGTCACCTTTCAGTGATTCAATCTTATCCTTTGAACTGAAAATTCTTTCAGCAGTCTTGATCAGGTCTGAACGGTGTCGGTAAAAATCAGAACTGCCGTTGATTATCGTGTTCTTTATTCCGAGTGATCGCCCCGCCGATTCGCCACGGCGTTCCGCATCTTTGATTTCTTCCTGAGTAATGAACAACTGTTCCCCCTTTCGTTCCTGCTTCGGCCTGTTGTGCAGCAAGTAAGGTTTTGCCACATCTCTTTGCAAATATAGTGATTCTCTCAATCATTTCAATCAATCCTTTCTGCTCTTTCCATTTGCCACGGTGTCAAAATCAAATGTGTATACTTCCCGTTCTTGTCTCTCTCATGACTTATCAGAAGATAGTTTTCACCTTCCTTCACTGATACTTCATAGAGTTTACCAGATTCCATCTTTACATTGCAGCCGGCGGGGAAATTGTCAGTTGGTATAAACACAAGATTGAACGTGAAACTTCCTCCGCCTTCAAGATTGAACGTGCAAGGCAAAACCGTGTTCACATTGCTTGACTTCGGGAACTCTGCAAGTTCAACGTTCCAGCCTAAAAGCCCGTAATATCCAACTGCAGCTTCACGGTATTCTCTCTTTGTTATTTCGTCAAATCCACACGCTAAAATGTACTGAAAATAGAGAGTTTGAAACCAGTTTTCAGAAAGACGAAAGTTTTCAACCATTCGTTGACCTGCAGCAAGTGAAATGCTGCGTGCGTGTTTGTCGGTTGCCTTGAACTGATCCATGATTTTGCGGTGAACGCCTGATCTATTTGCAAGCAGCTGTTCACCAAGTGCCCAATGAACAAAATCGTTGATTACTGATTGAACGCCTATTGCATCGGCACTTTCTCTGATCCGGTTCTTGAAGTGATCAGGTTTAAGAAATCCCATTATTTCACTTCCTTTGCAGCACGCATTCTTTCACGTTCAGCACGTGCTTCAAGCTCTGATCTAATCGCAATGCCGCAACAATTGCCGCCATTGCGTACAATTTTAAAAATCATACGGTGCATTTCAACGTCAATTCTTGCATCGTGCGCTTCTCCTGATTTGATACCTAATCTTTTCGCAATCATCTCTTCAAGAGTATTTGAAGATCGTGAATTTAAAAGAAGAAAGTTTGCAACAGTTAAAAGTTTGAAGTTTGGCAAAAGGTGACGAGCTGGTAAACAGAACAATGCAGCGTTTCCGCGTGTATCGTAAATATCTGGATATTTCCAAGTTCCAAGGTACTTTTCTCCGTTACGGTCACACATTTGACGCAAGAATAAATCATCAAATCCGGCGTTGAATCCGCTCATTAAAGCCTTGTCTGTTTTGTCGTACTTGCTTATGAATTGACCAAGCCAGCCAAAAAGATTGAAAAGTGCAACCGATTCTGTTGGTGCAGATTCAATTGTTTCTCTGCTAATTTTGCTTATCGAAAGGGCTTCATCAGTTACAATAACGCCTTTATTAGGTTTTACGTATGTGTCAAACCTTCCAACTGTTTCACCATTTAAGTCAAGTGCAGCGGCAATCTGAACAACTCCGTGAATTTTGCTGTCAAGTCCGCCCGTTTCAAGATCGATGTGAAAAACTTTTTCGTCATAATTAAAATTTTCTTGCATCATTTAACCTTTGTTTCTTCTTTTATTTCCTGCTTAATGAATTCAATTTGCCGCTGATCGCTTGAATCAAGTTCCATCATATTCTTTCCGGGATTCCTCAATTTGAAAATCGAAACCGCTTCAGCGTTTATTGCAGCTCTCTTTGAAAAATCCCGCCGCTTTGCATTGGGTGCAAGCCACGCCGTGACCTGCACCCGTTCAAGAGGCTGAACAACTGCTTTAATCGTGCTGTCTATACCGAAAAGCGAAGCTTGTTCAGTTCTCATGATTACCGCTTTGTTCCAACTCTTAAATCTTGACTTGATTCAATAACGATTCCCGGAAATTCTGAAGAACCTTTTGAAGCCGCTGCAGCTTTGTCAATCATTGAAGTATTGATTTCAAGGTAATGCAGTTGACCAGATTCAAGGCACCAGCGAACAAATTCAGCTTTGTTTTGAACTGCTGATTTGTACCGCATCACAACTGATTGACCTGCTGCTTTAACAGGTGCAGCAACAAGAACGTTCAGCGGTGCAGCTTCGGCAGCTTGTGCCATCTCTTCACGAACTGCAGCAGAGGTTGAAAACTTTTCCGCTGAAACTTCTTTCTTGTCGGCCTGTTTAAGAAGCTTTTCACGCTCTTTTTCGGTTTCGGCCTGTTCAGCTTCCAATCTCAAGCGTTCCGCCTCTTGCCGCTGCTTCTCTTCCTTCTGGCGTTGAATATCAGCTTGCCGGCGTTGCTCTGCTGCGATCTGATCAGCACGTTCACGGGCTTTCCGCTCTTCTTCCTTTCGTTTTTCATCTTCGCGGCGTTTATAGTCCAACATTGCACCCTTGAAAGCGTTTTCAACTCTGTTTAATCTTTCGGTCATTGGCTTGAAGCTTTGGTTGATTCCTGAAACGTAATCATTCAGAGGCTTCACAAGAACCTTTCTTGTATCTTCAGCCATCGAACCAAGGCGTTTCACGGTTTTGCAAATCTCATTTGAGTTGTGATACTGATCTTCAGTTTCAATGAAAATATCAGCCGGCGAAAGCCCCGGAAGATTTGAAATGAAGTCTTGAATTGCTGATTCAGCTTCATGAAGTTTCACCGGGAAACTTTCAACTACTAAATCAATTCTTGTTGCCTGTTCTTCAGTTGCCGTTGTTGCTGTTTTATCAACTACTGTCATAATATCCACCCTTCAAGGTATTGTTTAAAAAGGAAAATGGTGAACTGAAAGGAATCGAACCTTTGCGTATCTCTTCAGGAATCGAACCACGAAGAACGCTCTACCTCTGAGCTACAATTCACCACTTGAAAAAAACAGTTACGTTGTTGCAGTTTTTTACTAAGAATGTCGCTTTCGATCTTCAATTGTTCAGCAGTCTTTTTCTTGAACTTCTTGAAATCTCTGATCAAAAGAAACATTCTTATTTTTTTCAAGAACATTCACCCTACTTTTTGAAAGTAAAACGCGGGTAATCTTTGCCCTTTTTCATCACGGTGTTTGAATCAATAATTTCACTCGTTGCACCTGCTGCAAGTGCGACCGATTCCCAATCAGTAGAGGGCTTTTCTTTCGAGAATACCCAACTAACAGAACCAACAAGTGATTTCACTTTTGAATACCCTGAAGTTTGGCGTAAGATTTCAGCTTTCGCCTGTTCAAAGTCAACTTCTGCAGTTTTGTAACGTTCATACGCTGAAACTGCAACTTCAAAAAGATCGGCAATTTCACCTTCAAAAGCTGTGTACTCTTCGCCATCTTTTGAAAGTTCTGCAAGGCGTGCAATTTCGTCTTCGTCCGTTGGCTGTTCAGGTGCAATTCCTTCAATGAATGTTTTGTGGTACCATTCACCAATTGCCATGATCATTTGTTCTTCTTCGTCCTGTTCGCGGTACATTGTAAACTGCTTGTAAGTGCTGCTTCCAATGAGAACAGCAAAGTGAATTGCAGGGGAATTTCTGAGCCACATATACCAACGGCCTTGCGTTTTGTAGTACGAAGGAATATCAAACTCCCAATCTTCAGCACTGTATTGTGAAGCTGTTTTGATTTCAAGCGTTTCAATCGATTCAGTTTCATTGCTTGGAGTCATTGAATCAGGGCTGCTGTGTGCCCAATTGTAAAAACCACCTTCATCACCAACACGCTTTTCAACATGGAAAGAAGTTCGACCGTTCTTTTCACACCACGCATCAATGATGACCTGTTCTTTTCTCAAGCCCCATTCCATAGCTTCAGTTTGTTCAAAAGGTTCTGAAATGCCTAAATACTTCGCGTAAACACCCCACGGTGAACTTCCAGCAAACGGCGAAATTCCAAGAATCGGGGCAATGTCAGAACCGCCAATTGTGATCATGTCGCCTTTGCTGTTTGTTGCAGGCTTCATGTTTTTCAAATCAATCATAAACACTCCTTCAGTAATGCCGTTCATTCGGCGTTGTTGCTTACATAGGTTAATATAATATCGTGCAATCGTGATTGCATAAGAAAATATAAAAAGTTCCTATTTTTGCCATAACCGCAGCCGTGGGTGTGATGCATTCTCTTTGGCTCACCACACACCACGGACGGCGTTATTGTTTTGTTTTCTTTTTCTTCTTTGAAGCCAAAAGAAGCTTTGAAATAGTCGATTCGCTGCCGGCAAAACCGCCGCAAACTAATCTACAAGTATTGTAAGGAACACCGGAATTATCTGAAATATCTCTTGCAGTTATTCCGTTCTTTTCCATGCTGGCACGTAGCTTTTTGAGCAATGAAAGCTTCTTCATTTTTACCTTATTTCTATTAAAACAATGATTGTTGAATACATTCAATATTTGATTCTTCAGGATTAAAAAGAGACTTGAAAATACCTTCGAGAACTTGAACAACTATTGAATTGCCTGCCTGTTTGTACAATTGAGAATTACTATTCACCATTTCGGCCCGGAAAAACGAACTATCATCAAATCCCATCAAACGCCAGCACTCAAGAGGTGTAAGCCTTCTTATTTTTCCATCGTCATATTTTATCAGGCACTCTTTCCCGTCTTTTGCATAACGTGCCAATATTGTGCCGCTAATGTCGTTTAACGTTTTCGGTATAGTTGCAAATCCATTTCCTTTTTCATTGTGCCGTTGTGCATGGTTTTTAAGTGTATTTAATGCTTTATTGCTCAAAAAGAATTTTTCATCCACATTTTCAACTGCAATATCTGCAATTGTTTTTTGCAATTTTTCGGGTTCAGGGAACGAATAACCTTCAGAATCACCAAGTATTGAAACCATGAATACACGTTCTCTGTTTTGTGGTATTCCAAAACCGGTTGCATTTAATACTTCCCAATAATTTTTATATCCAAGTTCCCAAAGGAAAGATTGCCATTCATTGAACTGAGAAAGGAATTTTTCACCAACAAGAGGTTTCACATTTTCCATCAATAAATACTTCGGAAGCTTTGAAGTTTTAAGAAGTCTTTCAACTTCCCAAAGAAGTCCGGACCGGGTACCGCTTCCGCGTTCCATTCCTTTTTGCTTACCTGCTAAACTAAGATCGGTGCAAGGGAATGAATACGCCCATAGATCAGCATCAGGAAGATGTTCAACTTTTGTAATGTCTCCAAGATTTAATGTTTCACCGTGAACAGCTTCATAGCTTTTGTGTGCGTATTTATCTAACTCACACACGCACACAACTTGGTGATCAATTCCGATGTTTTTCAATGCTTGAGTTTGTGAACCAATACCAGAAAAAAGCTCAATGATTTTAAAAGGTTCCATTTCATCACGCTTTCTTTATTCGGTTGTCACGGGCACCGGGAACATCGTAATTCACCTGAATGCCTGCAAGTATTCTGCTGCTGATTTTGTCTTTGTATCTTTCGATTATCTGAACCGGGGAAAGGTTGCTTGTGATTATCGTTGGCCTTTGTTCTGACCACCGCTGATTCATGATTGCAAAAATCAGTTGATAAACATCAGAACTCATTGCCTCACTTCCCAAATCATCCAAAAACAAATAGTCACAACGGCTATATTGCAAAGCAATTGTTTCAGCGGTTTCCTTGCTGTCATTGCTGTATGTTCCACGCATCGCAATGACCAAGCTGCTTACCTCAACAAATCGCGTTGTTTTCAATGGTGAAACACGCTTAATTCTACGCATCAGCCATGCAGCACTTTCAGTTTTTCCGGTTCCCGTTATATTCCCATAGATCAAAAGGTTTCCGGCTGACCTATTGTAAGCCTTGATCAGTTCGTGAATATTCGTTTCTGAATAGCTGCTTTCTCTGAATCGCTTCGGCATTCCGCATCTTTCAAGAACATCTTTGAACGCTTCGGCTTCAGAAATCAACCGTTGCTGCTCTTCCTTTTGTTTCATTTCAAGCTCTTGTTCTTCAGTAAGCAGAACCATATTACTGAAATTGAGCTGAAAGGTTGCTTTGGGTACTTCCGTTGTTGTTGCCATTTTGATTTGTCTCCTTTGCTCTTCTTGTTCTCATTCTCACACCTTCATCACGCCAATTTGTGAGAAATTGCCGTTGCTTCAGCCAGTTATCAGGCTTGATCAAAAATTCAACCTTGCAGAAAGGAACATATTCACGCAAAAACGCTTCAAATCCCTGCTTGATCATTTCGATTGAAACTCCCGGTTCTCTTAATGCTATATATGCAGCGTCAATCATTGCCGGCCTGTTTCCAAGTTGAACCGGGTGCCGTTCTGAAATGAAGTCCGCAACTTCTTCAGCAACCATCCGCAAGCGTTCCTTTTCTATGAATTGCCGATCTTTCGACTTATCAAAATCCTGCGTTTCATTTTCTGGTTCATCCTGATCAACTGGTTCTTCTTCAGGTTCCGAAGATTTCTTTGATCTTCTTTCAGCACTTTTCTTGCCGGCTGCAACTCTCTTTTCACGAATATCGTTCAGCGTTTCCATTCTTCGCATAAGTGAAGGGCTGTAATAATTGCCGTTTTCATCCTTACACAACAGGCCAACTGAAAGAAGATCGTTCAAGAATTGCTTTCCGCTGATTGCGAGGCCGGGCAATTCCGCCTGCAGTGCGTCTGCAATCCAATCATCGGCGGGGATTGTGTAACTATCGCTTTCGCGTAGAATCTCAACAACTACCCACCACGCACCATAGGCGGCAATTCCATGTTTCCCGATTATAGCCCGTATCTTTAGATCAGCACGGGCACGAATATCATGCGGGAAATAGTAAGCACGTTCGTCTTTTAAAGCCATAATTTTCAACCCCTAACAGGCGGAACTTTGCCCAGTTTTTGCCAGTAGTGATCTGCAACACATCGTTGCAATCTGTTGCTTGTTTTCCCGTTCAATCGATGTGAAAGCGTCATATATCCTTCACCACAATGTTCAGCAAAAGCCGCTCTTCCGCCGGGGAATTTATCAATTTCCTGCTTCAGTTCTTCGCGTTCTTTTTGTTCGATGTCTTGGAAAATTGGTAATGCCATTTTAGCCGCCTCTTTTAACTTTTAAGCGTTTCATTTCATCTCTGATCTTTGGCACATTGTCGTGCCGTAAGCCGTAAATATCAACAAGCCCGAAGTATCGAAGCATTTCAGTAATATCAACGCCGCTATCAACGGCCTCTTTTGCAATCGCTTCAGCTTCATCAGGCGAAAGAATCCCTTGAAGCTCTGGTGCTGCGTTAAGATCACCTTCACCCATATCCTGAGTGAAAACGCTGCTTGCTGCAGTTGTAAGAAGAACAGCAGCGACAACAGAACGCTTTTGTGCCATCTTCACAACGGTATTGTAAAAATCGGCGGGATTTGTTGCCGTTTGACCATTCTGATTTATGATCTCTTCATTCTTTTCATCGAACTTTGCACCGCAACCGCCATTGTTTGAGGAACAAAACCAGCCGCCGCCGTATTCAGCTTTCCCTTTTCTGATCGCTTCGGCTTTACACTTTGGGCAAACAACGTTTGCACGCTTGAACGCATACTTAGTTTCACGTGTGCTGCAAACTGCTGAACCGTCACCAAGGTAAGTGCCATCAGAGGCGTGAATATCTGTTTTTGAAAAAATTGTCATGTGCCCGGTTTGCTGTTCGATCACTCGTTCAATTTCGGTATGAGGCCGCAAAGAAAAGAACATCAAAATTTTCTCTGCACCTGATTTCAACAGGCTTGGTTTTGCATTCTTCCCAGTTCCCGGAATGATACCAAAATCAATGCCGGGAATCATTACCGTTTTCAGAAGCTTCAAAATATCATTCTTCTGACCAACCATCATATCAACGGCATTGCTATTTGCTGCCATTATGCCGGTTCCCGCCGGCTGGAAAACTGGAACATTCTTTTCACTCATAAAAACTCCTTCGTTGTTGCTTACATAGGTTAATATAGAAAAAGGCAAAGAGAAAAGCATAAAAAAATATAAAAAGCCCCGATTTTCACCGAGGCTTTCAAAAAATAGGATTGGTTTTTCAGAACCAATCAACTCTTCTGCAGGCTTTTTCTGACCACCGCTGAATGTCCGCCGGGCTTACACCGTGAACACCGCCCGTTTCCCCTGTTCCGGGAATGGCAATTGAAACGACTTTCAAAAATACTTCTGCAACGTATTCACTGCAGAAATACGCCTCTTCAGAACCTTTAACATTTCCGAAAACAAAATTTGCATCACCTTTGAAATCGTATTGTTTCGTTTCAAGGCGATCTTTTGCAATTCCTTTTATACCCTGATCAATCATGTTCTGATCAACTCCTGAGTGCCTGAAAATATCAATTATAAAGTGCCGTTTGTTTTTCCGGTTGTACTCTTCAAGGCTGTTGATCTGAAGTCCTTCAGGCTTCATTTCTGCAATGTACTTTACACCGTTTGAATCGTAAATGATCCCGGCATGAGTTGAAACGAACTTATCAACCTTGCCTTTCCCGGTGAATAATCTGATCAGGAAACCAAGGAAGCCAACGCCGCCACAAATAACAATGTCAAGCGGCTGAAGATTCTCATATTTGATCTTTACGTTTTTTTCAAAATTGTTGTTCACGCTGCAGCCTTTCTTGTATCGGTAATGGTTATGAATACTTTTTTGCCTTTTGCAATTTCTGATTTAACAAAAGCAGTCATTTCTTTTTCAAGTGATCCTTGTATGATATTCGGTGCAATTGCATTCTTCGCAATCAACAGGCAACCTTTTGAATCAACTGCAGTATTCCCGCCGTGCATTCTTACACCATCGAAATTTACAACACCAACAAGCAGCGTCATTTTTCTTTTGAATCGTGTTGAATATGTCACGATCACTTCATAGCGTCCCGCCGGAATCGCGGTTTCACCGGGAACTTTTGCGGATCCGGCAGGCCGCACAACATCTTCAAGAGAATAACCCAAAAAAACGCCGTTCGTTGTCACGATTCCGCGAGTTGATTCAGTGTTGTAAAGTAATCTTACAAGATCAATTTCAGCTGTATTACTCATTTTCTGCAACCTCTCTTCTGTCTCCATAAATTCGGCGTAATGCCTTTTCATATCGTGTTCTTGCATCGGAAATTTTCTTTCTTTCCGTGTCCTTTGCTCTCATGATTGCACCGATCATTTCCCGGTAATAGGAAATCGTGAACGATTCCGGTGTTCTCTCAAAATCAGGTTTTCCCATTAAACCAACAGGAAAATTGCTGAACATTTGTTCCCAGATCGCCCGGTGAACATCCTTGTTTTCATTGATAATACGCTGTTCGAGTTCTGTCGGTGTCATTTCATCATAGCCATTGCGGAAAACGTTTACTTTCGCAACTTCAAGGCCTACTTTGAAAGCATCACTCAAAACAGCTTCATACCCTTTCATTTGAGCATTCAAAAAACCATCGGAAAAACAGCAGCTTCCACCATCATCAGGGCACGTGAAATTCAAATGTTCATGCCTGATCGAATCACGGAATCTCTGAGTAATATCAAATTTTAAAACGCTCATTTTGCCTTCAATAAGGCTTTCACGTGTTGAATGATATTCTTCGCGTGCCGTGTATCTTTCCTCTTCAAAAACTTCCTTTTCAAGTAAAACAAGATCAGTTTTATTCTTGATCTGATCTTCCATGTTTGCAATTTCAGAAGCGTGAATCTTTTTCATTGAATCAAGTTCTTGTTTATGCAATTCAACCTTCCCGGATAAGTCATCAATCGAAGTTTTACGATCCGCCGTATTCCGGTTTCTTTTCCATTCATTAAACATTGCATAAACTGCAATAGCTGCACTCGAAATGAACAAACTCAAATCTCCATTCATTGCAACTGGTGCTGCTTTTGTAATTGCTTCAACTGGCATCATTTCGCCTTGATAATGTAGTAAAGTGCAGTATACGGCATTCTGTTTTCATGTAATCCACTTCCGCCGGTTTTCCCTGATCTTCCTGAATGATCACCTGAGTTTGAAGCTTGCCCCTCACCTTCGCCAGCCGGGAAAGGGTTCTGCGGGTTGTCGCCTGTTCCGTGATCATGTTCAGGCATTTCAGAAATTTCAAGCTTATGTTTAGCTGTTCCACCGGCATCACCGAACGCGTAATTGTATGAACCGCTCGAATCTGTATGACCACCAACGCCAATGATCGCTTGCCCTGCAAACTCTGGCAATTTCGTTGGATCAGTTTTACCAATTGCAATGAAGTGTTCTTTCAGTTTTGGGAATTTGATTGCATCAAATACAGAACCGTCAATGATCAACCATGAATCAGTTGAAACGGCAAGAGAAGCCGCATTCCCGTAATATGGAACAACTGTTCCAATTGGAGTGCCAACAAAAGCTTCAACGCTTGTGACACGGGTATCAAGTGAATCAAGTTCCGCGTCTTGCTCAACGTTTTTCACGCGACCTGCTTCTGCTTGTGCTGCTGCCTGACCTGCAACGTTTGAAACTGCTGTAAGTTCAGTATCAAGCTGTGAAATCTGATCCGTGTGAACTTGTTCCTGTTGATTGAACCAAGCAGTCCATTTTGAAACTACACGACCAAGCCAGTTGAAAAACTGCCGTGACGGGTATTCATCATAAACATACCCTTTTTCACTGTGTGAACTTGTTGGATTCTCAACGTTTGGTTGTCCGCTTGTTGGATCGTTGACAATATCGCCATCAGCCCAACGCGGCAAATCAGTTGGTTTTGTAATCATGCTTTACTCTCTTTCAAAAAAACGATTCTCCGTAATATCCGCCTGCGTGTAAAATAGTTCCGTCCGGCTTCCTTTCGGAATACGGTTTTCCCGGTAATGGATCAACTGAACCTTCTTTTTCCCATGTCAGATACATTTTCCCGGCTTTGACTTCACGTGCGTAAATTTTAACGCCGCCGGCTTTGTAGTGCTTTACTCTCTGAACGAAATCGGAAGGAACGCCGGAATTCCCCGCCGGTGTGTTCACGATCAGTTCAATTGTTGCCGGGAATCGTTCACGAAGTTTCAAAGATACGCCTGAAGGAAGTTCAATTCTTGCAGCCTTCAAAATGCTGTCATTGTCACCGCACGAAAGCACAAGTTCTGAACGGTATTCAATCGCCTTCCTGTATGAACTATCTGGTCTACCCTTTCGAGGTTCGCCGATCAAGGCACCAATTGAATCAAGCTGCACACCGATTGCACCTTTTATGATCGTTGAATAGTTCACGCTTTCAGCGGTTCCACGAAGCAAAAGAATTTCATTTGCGATTGCTCTTATTTTCCCTTTTAAACGATCAGCCATTTTCAAAGCTCCAATTCAAATTTTTGTATAGGATCAATAAATTGCTGAAGAAGAAGTGAAACCGCTGCTTCTGCCGGATTATCAGAAATATCAGTTCCGCCGGATCTCAAATATCCTACTGTTGAAATACAAAGAACATCGACAGGGCTGTTTTGCCCTGCCGTTGCAATGTCAACAGCTCTTGCAAGCTCTGCCGCCATTATTTACGCCTTATGAAAGGGGAAAACGTTCTGTTGTTGTGATCGATACTTTGAAACATTCTGTTGCACCATCGGCCTTGTAGAATGTGACAACGTTTCCATCTTTTTTGAATCTTCCACGCAAGCCGGCTGCAACAATTTCAATTGCATCTTCAAGAGTTGTTCCGTCACTGGTTGAAGTGGAAAGCTGAATATTGCTGATATTCCCGGTTGAAGGAAGCTTTGCAACGATCTTTGCAATTTCAACAGCGTTTGCCTGAACAGCAGAAAGAATTGCAGCACATTCAGCATCAACGTTGCTGTTGATAATGTTCACCGCACTATTCAATTCAGTTGTTTTTGCAACTGCTGCAAACTGTGTTCTGATCCAAGCGTCAAGAACTGCAATATCTGCATTGGTATCTTCACCGGTTGTTTTGATCAATGCAACGGAAGTGCTGATTGAATTTACAGTTGTTTGAACTGCTGCAACTGAAGTTTCAATATTGCTTTCAATGCTTCCCGCAACAAGTCCTGCAACTGGAACATAATTTCTGAAACTCTTCGCGATCACTTCACGGTTCGTTGCAGAATCGGCAAGAGTTGCAGCACCCGGCGTTTCACTGTAAAGATTCGTTTGCCGCCCGAAATATTTGTCAATTGCGTTTTCTGTATAAATGAAATCGCTTGAAAGAATTGTCGGTGAGTCGGTACTATCAAGACGGTAATAGAGTTCAAATACACCCGTCAATCCTGAAACTGGTTCAACCTTCATCGATCCTGAATAATTAGGGTGAGCAACTGCAAGAGTTGTAAGGGCTGCATCTTTGTAAATCTTCCCGTTTTTGCTTGATCCTGCAGCGTCTTTGATCATAAGACCTAAACCGTTGTCGGTTGCTTCCATGTTCCCCTCACTGTCATAAACATAACAGCGAATTCTTACCGCTCTTGTTCCTGTTGTCGGGATTGTCCCGCTGTCTGGAATTGTTGTCACGAAAGTTGTGTTGTTTCTGATCGCAAGAACATCATTTTGACTTGCAATCAATCCAACTGTCGGAAGTTTTGCATAAATAGCAGAAACCTTTGCAGCAATAGAATCAGCATCGAAATCAGCATACCCCGTTGCACCTTTACGTGAACGAATACCTGAACCGGTACCGTTCCCGATCACGTCAATTCCGGCACCGTTCAGAAGTGATTCAAAAATTGCACCTGCACCTGATCTGCTTACGGCGTAGAAACCTGCATTTGAAATACTATCCAAGAACAACGCTTCACCGTCACTCTTCACGACAATTCCGGGGTGTTCAAGTCCTGTGATTTTTACAACTGCAACATCACCTGAACCGGTTTCAGGTGCCGCGGTTGTTATAAGTTCAAGAGCTGCACCCGTATCACTTTGAATTTTAACTGCAGATTTTTCTAAACCACGAGTCCAGATATTTACCGCTGTAGAATCTTCAGAGGTAATTCCAACAGTACCATCAAGCATTGCACTATATGCACCATTGCTTTTTATTCCAATATGACCACTTGCAGCAAATCCGTTTCCAGTAGAAGACGCAGAGTGTGCGGCGATTCCTGCAGCACCAAATAAGCCCGTATCTGTCGCTTCAGCATAAACACCTGTCATATTTGCAATTGCATGAATACCTGCAAAATTTCCGCTTGCTTTTAATCCAACACCGCCGGTTCCTGATCCTTCACAAAGAACAGCAGAAGTTTCAACGGCTTTTGCATAAATCGCATGACTGATATTTGTATAACCAGCTGAAGAACTCCCCGCAATAAGCTTCATCGCATCTCCGCCGTAAGGTGCTGAAGCACCTGTTCCCGATCCTCCAATAGCTTCAATTGCACTTCCGCCGCTTCCGCCTTTTACATAGAAACCTATTCCCTTCGCACTTGTCTTTTCAATCAAAACAGAAGAAGAGGTTGCAGAATCGAATGTGCTTGTAAATGTCGCGGCTTCTGCACCGGTACTATTCACGGCAAGGCCTTTTCCTGAATTACCTTCAATCAGGAATGCAGGAATTGAAGAAAGCGTGTTTTTAACATAAAAAGCAGGTGCAGCAAGCGAACTTGAATTCTCAAATCGTGAACACCCGTCAACTTTCAATGCGTAAGTTGTCCCGTCACCGGTCAAGTATAATTGCTTCAGTTTAAGCGTTGCGGTTCCGTTGTCAACAGCTGCACCTTTAATTCCTCTTAAATCAGCAGGGATTCCAACGCCATCAGCAACGCTTCCAGCAATAAGAGCATTGTAAATATTCGCCGGATAAACGGTGTATTGCTGCCATGCAACAAGGCACCCTGTGACTTTCACCGAAATGATGAAAACGCCCGGCGTATTTGTATCTGTTGCGTTCAGAACAACACTATAAAAACCATTACCAAGGTGAACAGGTGCTGTTGTGCTATTCTTTGCAGAAAACGAACCACCATCTTTCACCAGTTTAATATCTGCAGCGGCAATTGTTGCTGAAGTTGCAAGTGTTTTACCATCTTCATTCACTATCGGCCCGATTACAACCGTTGTTGCTGTACTTTGTTTTAAAAACATAGCCTTACGCTCCTTTTACATTCTTGAATTTCTATATTGTCGATCTGTTCCAACTGAAACATCAGGTGAGTATACTTCCCACGTTATACCAAGCCGCTTAATTTCTGCAAAATAATTATAATACGCCGTGTCCATCGTGAGAACTATTCCATCCATAGGGGAATCAACTTCATCATACCAATCTTGAAGGAAATTAGGTGAAGCAGGAATAAGATTCATAGAATACGAATTTGCTGCACCAATTGGAGTTGATACGCTCCCGATAAGATTTGACCAAATAGAATCAATTGGCGGGAAATCGTCAAATTGTGGTGCCCTTGCCCCCCAAGGCGGTTGATTCCATTGATCATGATTTCTTCTATTTTGAAGAAAAGCTTTCAGTGTTTTGGTGATACCTGCAATATTGCTTGTTCCCCATTGAATATTTAATCTTACATTTTGAACAGTCCAGCCGGCACCCCAACGAATTGCAGGATCATCATAAATGTCCGCCGGGTTAAATCTGAAGTATGCTTCAGAACAATACCCAACACCGCCACCACGCTGAAAGCCTCCCACTCTTGGCGGAATCGTACTACCATAGGAATCAGCAGTTGCATGATTTACAACCGTATAATTGTTGTACTCAAGCCATGTTCCATTATTTGCCCAAAGACCTGCAGAATATTCAAGTCCCATTTTTTACCCCGTGATCATGATTCGTGAACTGTCAAACTGCAGCCGTTCAAATGGATCAACAATCAGCAGGCCGGCAGTATAAACAGGAATTGCACCCTTTCCGATCTCAACCGTTGCCGTTCCGATTCCTGCAACGCTATAAATTGCAGCGTAAAAAGCAGCTGCAGGCATATCAACACCCATCGGATAATTTGAACCGATTGCAACCGCTGCAGCCTGAATTTTTTCTTTATAATCAGCCTGCCGGCTCATATCTGGATTGACTTGAACAACAATTCTCACGTGTGCCGGGCTGTAAACAGGCCGTGAAAATTTGACTTCCTGTGAATTTCCTGAATTGTCGATCACTGAAACTGAAGTTGAACCAATCGTTTCAATTCCGCCGGGCTTGCTTGCCCAAATAGCCCCGCCAACTTCTTCATCAATTCCAAGTTCACCATCAGCAACAATTGCTATTGAATGAGGCGGCATGATTCCTTTTGATACGCTTGAATCGTTTTCCTGAACAGAACAGAAAGAAACTCCGTTCACATTTCTTACAGAGTTCGCAACCGCGTCAATTGTTCCAGCCTTCGCACTTGAAAAAGCGTTCAGAACTCGCAATCTCAATTCAGTATCATTTTCAATTCCAGAACCGGGGCGAATATCAAAAATATTCGATACTTCAACAAGGCCTGAAACCGGTGTTACGATCTGATTTATTGAATATGAACCGCCGTTAAATGTCCCATCTTCCAAGGCCTGAAAGTTTCCAGCCGTTCCGATTTCATCAATCACAATCGATGTGAAACTATTCAATTTGAAATCATATTCATCTTGCGAAGGAACAATTTCAAAATCTGAATTGGTTGCTTTGCAAATGAATCTGCTGTCGGTGCTGATCCTTGCTGAAAGATAGGCCGCAACCGTTTCAGGTGTATCACCATCGATTGCAGTATAAACAGCATCAAAAACGCCGCTTCCATCGATATTTGATAATGAAATTCTGAAAACCTGACCAGCTCCCGGCGTGACGGTGATCTTTGCCCGTAGAATAACCAACTGATCAGGCGTGATTGTTTCATGCTGCACAAGCTGAAAAACTGGTTCACCTTCAACACTTGGTGCCTTTGCCTTTGTTCCGCTTGGAATCAATACCGTTCCGCCGTATTTGGCGATCAATGCAACGCGGCTTGTTGCCTTTGTTGCACCTCTTCGATAGATTCCACGGAAGAACGCCACATCTTCAAGATTGGCACCTTCAGAACCGTTTATGCTTTTACCTGCAGCAACCATTGAAAGAACTTCCCAAAGATCGGCAATTACCTTTGAAACAACTCCGATTTCTTGCCCTGTTGTGCTGCTTGCACTAACATCAAGATCATCGCCGAAAGCACCTTTGAAACCTGTCTCAAGGTCTGAAATAATATCGCTGAGTCTCTTTGTAACAAAGCCGGCTGCAGTTACACCGTAATTGCTCATATTGATTCCTTTCTTCGTATTTCTCCATAAACGGAATCTGCAATGAATTCAACGTAAAGTTTACGCTCTTTTTTATCGAAATTGATCACGAATTTCTTCAATCGTGTAATCTCAGGATCGCGTGTAATTGTTCCCCGCATGATTCCTGAAATCAGCTGCAAGTTCGGGTTCTTTTTTCCAAGCATTCCAAAATTAACCGAACCGCCTGAAGTATCAAGAAACCATTCACCGCAAATGTGACCAAGCTTGATTCTTATTCTTTGCACAAGTGCTTCGGATCCGCTGATTATTCGTTGATCTCTGTTTACTGTTTCCAAGTCCCACGTATTAGGATCAAGAGCAAAATCTTTCATTTTACATTCCCCCGGCCTTCGTTTGGCCTGCTGCTGAAATTTTAACGGAACAAACACACGGAACAACAGTTTGACCAACTGTGAACGATCCGTTACAAATGCCTGAATCATTTTCGCGTAATGGTTTCAGCTTATCAGTTGAGCATTTCACCGCCGTTGGTAAAATGGTTGCAACACCTGTTATAAATACGCCACCAGTTAGAACGCAACCAGTAGCCGTGATTGTCATTTGTTCACAATAGACGTTTTTATGATCAGCAAGCAAACGCGGTGCTTGTGCTGCAACTGGTATCATGCCATCAGGCAAACCGGGAACGGCAGCGGTTTTCTGCTGATATTCAAGTTTGAATCCCGGAACTGCAAAAAGATTATTCACGGTTTAATCTCCAAGGCACCATTGTTGAATGAAATTGAACCGCTTTTCTGCATAACAACTTCAGCTTTCCCGAAAATAATTCTTGCCGCACCGTCACCCTTTCGGGCAATTCCTTTGCCTGAAGAGAAAAGCCCCGGAATTGCAACAGCATCAGAAATGCTGTGTTTTCTTCCATCGTCACTTTCGCCGGCCTGACCTGATTGCTGCCAGCCTTCAATCGATCTTTCACAAAAAATCAGAAGAACTCCGGTTCCAACTTCAACGGGGAAATCTAAACCAAAATCAGCGGTTCCCGGAAACACCAAAGGAACGTCAGGGATTACAGGAAGATCACCAATTGAACCATCGGAAAGGGGAAGTTTGATCAGTGGCTTTACGTCAACGGTTCCGGCTGCTGAATCATAGCTTTCAACTGATCCTGGCATTGAAGTGTGAATGCCTGAAATCATTCTTGCACAAACTGTTTCAATTGCTTCCTGAAGTGCTTCGGCTTCATGTGTCATAAGTCTTTCACCTTTACTGTTGTTCCCCAATTTTGCCCGTGCGTATCACCTTCATGTTTCACTTCAGATACAACGAAGAATTGCCCCGGTATTTCAGCACTTACAACTTTCACGAATCCAAGAACACGGGCATTGAAAAACAAGAGTGATTTCAATTCCCAGCCCCAAATCTTTTTTTTGTCTTTCTCTTCAAATGTTCTCAATGGATAACCAAGCAGCCCGGTTGTTGCAGATAAAACCGGTGAATTCAATTCAGGCGTTCCGCCGCCTTTCGGCTGGATAAATAGAACATTATCAACAACCACCGCTTCAGCGTTCACACGTGCTGCAACTTGCCTGATTCCATCAATCATAGTTCCTGCAAACGCATATCCTGCCGGGTAAGGTTTATCAACAAGCTGTTCTTTGTTTTTCCATTCAACAGGAAGGCCGCCACGGGAAACAATATCACGCAAAACTTCGGTTGCACTATATCCGCTTTTGAAAGAGCATGAAAGCCATGCTTTATGAAGTTCTTTTGAACCGCTTCGGCATTCAAAAACGGTATCACTTCCCGTTTCATTTCGTGGAGTTGTAAAACGTATGATTTCCCCGGAAAAGCAAACGCCGTTGCTGTTCTTATATCCTGCTGTGAGAATAAGAAAATCGCCGCTCTGCAAACTGTCTGAAGTTTGTTTTGAAAGATTCGTAACCGTAACAGTTGCAGTGCATTCTTTTTCTGTTTTCGTCACTGTAAAAGCAACTCGAAGCCCTTCAATGATAAGGCTTGCACCAAGTTTCTTTTTGATCTCAACACGGCAAACACGCTGAAAAAGTTCTGTACTCATCACAACACCTCTGCTGCTTCAGCCGATCCAATGTAATAGATTGCAAATCTTCCCGAAGTAAGATTTTCATAATCGATTGCCAGAAATTCGGCTTGTGCATCGGAATCTTCAGGAATGCAAAAGAAATTCCCTTTCAGTTCTGGAATTCTCTGAAGTGCTGAAATCGAAATAAGAGGCGAAAACGGCACAACTTGAACGCCTGAAACAATATCAACTCCGTTGCTGCTGCATGAGAAAAGATACTTTTCAACCATCGGCAGCCACATCAATGCAACGTTTATGATTACATTTTCAACGGTGATCGTTTGTTCAAAATGCGAAGTATCGAAAATCTGTATTTTTTCCATCTTAATCTATCCCCGGCATTCCTGCTTTAAGGCCGCCCGTCATATACTCCATGAATCCAATATCACCATCACGCCATTTTGCTGCAAGGCTTTTATTTTGCGTTGACTGCTTGCCGGCATCAACCTTTTTTTGTCCTTGCTTATTGGCTCCCTGTTTTGCACCAGTTGACTTAACAGCGATATGCGGGGAACTGGTAAGCTGCAAACTGGCAATTTCGATTTCACGGAATCGCAAGCTGAAAACTGCATAGGTGATTTGATCCGGGTTCCTTGGAACTGAAACCGATTCGATCACCATGTTTTTATAAAAACCAAGACTATGAACAACAGTAAAAAGTTTTTTCTCTTTTGAATCCATGATCGAACGAAAATCTTCAAAAGCCTGCTGAATTACTCTTTTTTGAGCATCAATGTTTTCTTGGTGATCAGTTGGGTAAGGGGCATTCACTTGACCAAATTCACCGATCAAATCCGTTTTTGTCCCTGTTATGATCACTGACATTGAAAACGTCAACGGTTCACGCTTCGAGTGATCGGAAATGTTCTTTCCGTTTTCAACAGGGAAATTTGTATAAGTGTTTTTCAACTCATGGTTTTCTTCTGCTGTCAAGTTAGCAACCAGAACCGGCGTTGCTTCTGCTCCAAGCGTATCAAATTCGTCTTGATAAAAGAGAAATGAAACTTCACTCATAACTATTTCCTTTCAACGAAATTGTTCATTCTTGTGACTTGCTTATAGGCATCGATTGAACCGCTTCTTGCTGCGCCTGAAATCTGCATTGGCGTTGCGTTTGATCCTGCAACCTGAACAACTACCCCGCCGGCGTTGAACGTATTTCCTGCAGCAGCTCCATAATTCGGCATAAATGCTGAAGCCTGATTTGCAGTGTTGTAATTCCCATTTGTAGAGGCAACAAGTTCATTTTTAGATTTTCCAGAAAAGAAATCAGTGAAAGCTTTCACCGCAGGGCTGTTCATCAGATCATAAATTTTCTGAACTAAGTTGTCGATCATTTCAGTTGCAAATTCGTCAATGGTAACAATAGAATCTTTGATCTCTTTAAGTTTGTTCCACATCGGGGCAAATGCTGAATCTCCACCGCTTGCCCACTTTTCAAAATCATCACTCAAAACACCGATCAGGAAAATTGCACCTAAAAGAATAACGGTAATTTGCAGCAATGGAAGCAAAACGGCTTTTGCAAGATTTCCAGTAAGTGCAAGAGCTGTATTTATCACAACCATGTTTGCAGAAATTGCCGTTATCGCACTTGAAATTGCGCCAACTCCAATAAGCAGCGTTCCAACACCAGTGATCAGAACCGGAATCAATGCAACAATTGCAAGAATAATTCCAATCATCATTTTCAACCATCCGGGCATTGCCTTGAACATATCGGCGATATTGTGAACAGCTTTCATGAATCCAATCAGGGCTTTTGCTGCTGATTTAAGTTGTGGCAAGAAGCTTTCACCGATTGCAGCAAATGCCATGTGCATTTCATCTTTAACCGTTGACCATAAACCGATCAAAGCTTGTGATCCTTTTTCCATTCCCTGAAAGAATCTTCCGCCTTGACTTGTCTCTTTGATAAGTGCCTCTTTTACCATTTGGGCACTGATCAAACCGTCTTCCATATCTTTCTTTAGTTGTGCAAGGCTTTTACCTGTACTCTGTGAAATCGTTTGAAGCGGATTGAAGCCGGCGTTGATAAACTGAAGCAAATCTTGTCCCTGCAGCCTTCCCATTGCTTGCATTTGTGAAAATGCGTATGTAAGCCGTGAAAACTTATCCTTGCTTCCAAGTGCCACATCTCCAAGCTGCTTCATGATTGGCAAGGTATCTTCAAGAGCAACGCCAAAGCCTAAAAGTGTTTCGGTGCTTTGTGCAAGGTCTTTTGTTTCATACGGCGTTTCTGCTGCCATCTCTGTAAGGTCTTTTTTAAGCTGCAACGCTTTTTCTTGGCTTCCGGTGAGAACTTCAAACTGAGTCACCAGCATTTCCATATCTGCCGTAGCTTTTACGCTCGCGGTTCCAAGTCCTACGATTGGAACGGTAAGAACAGCACCAAGGGCAACGCCGGCACCCATAAGGGCACCGCCAATGTTCTGAAGCTTTTCAGCTGCTCCCCTTGCTTGTGCTTCAAGGTTTCTCAATGCTGTATCGTCAACACGCCAATTCAGCAGGGCTACAAATTCATCAACAATCTTCATTTTCAGATTCTCGCTTTTTTCTGTGAAATTCGCCTATTGCTTTTTCAGTTTCACTCTGATAATTACGATACGCAATCAAGCGTTGAAGATCATCGTAATCATATTCAAATTCAAGCTCACGCAAAGAAACAGCCCCAGAAGTAACCGCCGCCCAAATAGCCGCTTCAATTCTGAGGCTGTCATTCATTCTTTCAGATAATTCAGCCGCTATTCTGGCTTCGGCTGTTTCATCTTCAATTGCTTCATAATATTTGCAATGCGTGAGCCTTCCGCGAAAAGGTCAGGAAAGTTTTCTTTGATCACATTAAATGCCAGTTCGTAAGCTTCACTTACACCAGAATCAAATATATCATCGAACTTTCCCCAACAATCGCCATAGCCTTCTTCTGAAGTTCCAAGAACACCAGAAAGAAGCTCTTTCAGAAGTGCGTCAAGCTCTTTTTCGTCAAGGCTTGAAGCAATGCCGGCGAAAGCTTTAAGAGCTACGCCGGAAAGTGCTGCTCTGGTCATTGTTTCGCTGATATTAAAATCAGTTGTTGCAACACCTCTTCCCACCATACGAAGCAAACGAGGCAACAGGTTTGCCGCCTTTCTTGCGGGCATTGTCGAACCGGTAAAAACACGTGTTCCAATCATAATTTCAAACGTCTTACGAGCCATTTTTTACTATTCCCTTAATAAATTGAAGCTGAAGCGTTGCCACCAACGAAATCTTCAACCTGAGTCATTACAATTTCCCATTCAATCGGTGAAGAAGCTGATTCATATTTTTTGGCGGGTGCCTTTTTGAACCAACAAACTTTTGCCGCATGAATACTTGTTCCGTTCAAATCTTTACACAAAAGAGGGAAAGCCGCTTTGTTTGTCAATTTGTCCGCTTTGCGAAGTGCAGAAAGTTCAGCGTTCAGCGGATTGCTACCAAGAAGCGTGAATTTACAAGACCACGTTCCGCCAACAATTTCACTTCTTTCAACTGCACCATCAGCACCCTTTAGAGTTTCAAAATCATCCTGATCAGGCGTGATTTCGATCATTGATTTTTCGGCATATCCAGAAATAGGAATTACACCAATAATCAAAAGAACTTTTTTAGGGCTATAACTTCCAGCCATCAGAAAACCTCATTTTTAATATGTTATTGTTCCGCGAATTGTTGTTGTGTGGATTGCGCCGGCAAGCCATCCAACGAATTTGATCACATCGGCGTGACGTGCTGCTTTGTCATTAAATGGAACATCAGCCGCATCTTTCACCGTAATTGAAAAACCACCTGTTTGATTTCCATCTTCATCAAATGATTCTTCTGAAAGTCCGCCAACATCTACGCCATCAGAAAGAACTTTACGAACGCCATTTTCAAGCGTCGCAAATCCTGAATCGGTGAAAGGAATTTTCTTCTTTCCGCGTGCCATGATTCCGAAGGTTGTTTCTTGAATTCGTGCTTTGAGCCAATCCGCAAAAACAATCACATCGAACCATTCACCGGCAGCCATTGCACCACCCTGAAGAACATTCAAGCCACCAACTACGGTATAAACTGAAATCTTTCGGGTTTTTGCGGTTCCTTTTTGTGTATCTGTCAATTTGTCCGGCGTTAATCCGCCGATCTTCTGCAGATTCATTGTGTATTCACCGGGCTGCATTGTTGCAATTGCACCGAACGCACCAGCATCAGGGAAAGCAGAAGCAGCCGTTGAATGATACATCACAAATGTTCGATCAAATCCCTTTAAATCGTCAATTAGTGAATCTGTATCGGTTGCATCTATGATTGTCGGATCCGCTGAAGCGGTAACAAAAACACGTTCCCCGCCGGCTTCAATTTTTGTTGCAGCTGCAACAACATCAGCTTCGATTCTGCTGCAAACGATCAGGCCATACCAGCCAGAATTTTCAGAAATACAAGCTGTGATTGAATCGGCAATTGTTGTGTCCCCCGTCCAACGTTGCCCAATCATGACTTTTGAAGGCTTTGGCGATTGTGAGAAATAAGCAGTTGCCGCAATCGCTTCAGGTGAAGTTGATATAAAATCAGCTTCAACCGCATCAGTATCGGCGTATTCTCTTACTCTCCAACGTCCAACAGTTGAAGTTGTGAAAGCCTTTGTGCTTCCAAGTATCAACGCAACACCGAACGCCTTTTGTTCTACCCCTGCCGTTTCCCGGCTGATTAGCACTTCAACTGTGCTGTCCATGTTTGACATCTTCAAACCTCCTAAGTAATAATTTCAATTGATTGACCATCTTCACCGTATCGAAGTTCACCGCGAACGGTTGTTGTTTCGATGTAGTCACGTTGGAATTCTTTTTCATATCCAAAAACAACGCCGAAATTGTACGCCGCTGCAGGAGTGTAATCATTCCCGTTTGGGTGAAGTGCTGTTCTTTCCTGTGGAGTTCCCGAAGTTGTTATTGCAACGCCGGCAAGATCAAGAATTTCAAAAGACTCACCTCTTACCGCATTGTCAAGTTCACACGCAAGAGCAAAAGAACCTGAACCGATTATACGAATATCCATTGATCCGGTTCGTTCACCAACTTGGAACGCACTATCTGAATTTCCCTGAACAACAGCATCGTTGTATTCACCCGGTTCGCCGGTATAAAATAAAGCTGCATAAGTTCCAGCCGGTGCCGGCGCATTCTGGTTGCCCCAAACAACAGGAACACCCGGAAGAATGCTTGATATAAAATCAAGGATCGCTTTTTTTGTTTCATCAATGCTTGCTGATTGCACTGAATACCCCTTTGAAGTGAGGAATCACGCCGTTTTGCCACGGTTCGCACTGGAAACATTCAAACTCATGTGTTCGTATCATGATTTTATCAGGTTGAATTCCCGGTTCACCGCCTGATATGAATTCAAAATCTGAAAAAAGAGCATAAACAGCACCGTTTCTGCGGTTTTCTGGTAACGCCTGAAGCTTTTCACCTGTCACCGGCTGAATGCTTGCTGAAGCGGCGATCTGCTGCACTGTTCCTGCTTGCCAAATCCCGTTGACATATCCGCCGCCGGATTCTCTCAAAATTGTAATTGGCTTTCTGAATCCCATCAATCGACCTTATACGTTACTGAATTCAACATTTGCCCGGTATCAATCAACGGTTTTGTTGATCCTTTTCGTTTGGCTGTCGCTGCCTGAATAGGCTTGTGCGGATTGTCTCGAATGTATTTCTTCACAACTGCTGCACCAGCTTCGCCAACAATAGCCGCACCAGCTTCAGCGGTTATTGATTTCTCGAATACTTTTCTTGCAGCTTGCAAGTATGCTGCTGAAATTCTCTTTTTACCTTGGATCACTGCAGGATTCAAGAAAGGCCGTGAAGAATCGTTTACAAGTGCAATGCTGGCAACTTCTGCCATATCCTTGAAAGGTTCGTGACCGCTTCCAGTTGAAGAAGCTGTTGCAATTGGCTTTCCAGCTGGAAAGCCAATTTTCACCGTCAATTGTTCAAGAAGCTTCACTTCTGCAATTGCTGAACGATACGCACCGGGCGTTCTGTAAAGTCTAAAGCTCATAAACCGTTTGCAACGCTGCAGTGCGGAACTGCTTTGATCATCGATTCAAGTTCAAGACCAAAGAGAGTGCTTTCAAGATTTTTAATTCCGCCAACTGAAGAAGCTGCCGAACCGTAATTTCTTGAAAGTTCACCTTCCTTTTCACCAGTGATTGCACCAGTGATTGCACCAACAGGCAAACCGCCTGCAAGTGCTTCACAAGTCAACCAGTGCAATACTAAAAGGCCGCAAGCCATACCGTATTTTTCACCAAAAGCAGGCTGAAAAAGATTCAATTCAGCAAGAGGCAACAATTGCGGAACTCTTGCCGATCCTGAATATTCTGGAACTCTTGCCGCTATGTATTGCTCTGCTGTCAACATTACTTGTTCGCTGCTTCAATTTCAGCCTGTCGAACCTTGATTGCATTGGCAATCAGTCCTTTTGCTGTCTTGCTTGCCGATTCTGATTCTGCTCTTTCTGCAAGTTCCTGAAGTTCAACAAGGCTTGCAGTTTCGCAAAGACGTTTCACATTTTCAGCTGTAAGTTTCGCAAGTGTTCCATCTTCTTCTTCAGAAATCATGCTGATTTCAACTTTCCCATTCACTTCATTCTCTGAACGGAACTGAAAATCATCATCGGCTTCGATTCCTTTGAATTGATCTGCAGTAAGTTCATAGAAATGTGTTCCCGGTTTAACAGTTACACAACCGAGAAAGATAGTTGCACGGGGCATATTGTTCGTAATAATAACACGCATTTTTAATCTCCAAAATGCGGGAAAAAACTTTCCCGCGTTGCTGTTGCTGGTTTAAATACCTTCCCAAATTGCAATGGAAAGAGGGTAATACACAATCGAAGCTGCAGTGCGAGCAAGGCAAACAACGATATATTCAAGTCCTCTTGTTTCA
Source organism: Fibrobacter succinogenes (assembly GCA_020726425.1). Taxonomy (GTDB): domain Bacteria; phylum Fibrobacterota; class Chitinivibrionia; order Chitinivibrionales; family Chitinivibrionaceae; genus JAIFMU01. Next base: position 34,822 of record DYSA01000002.1, read on the forward strand.
ACTGGCATTTGCTCGAATGGCATTGCAAGTTCAAGAGTGAGTTTATCAGAATCATTCCGGTAAGCCATCATGATATTTGCCGAACCGCCCTGACCTGAAGGGCGTGGAGTTACGTCTTTCATTTCAACCATTGGAACAACCTTTTTTACATAAGGGCTGTTTGCAAGGAAGTAAGAAAGAATAGTTGTATCGCTGTTTGCACTTCGTGGAGTGCTTGAAATCTTCGCATATTTTGCGTGAGGAATCGCGATTGTGTCCGGTGATTCAATACCGCCGGTCAAATCAATAATTCCCGTTACAATCCCGTTAAGGTCTGCAAGGATTTCATCAGGCGTTTTGTTGTCCCAGCTTCGCGAAGTTGCAGCGGCGTTGTTTGGTGCCTGTGCAATTGTTACGTTTGGCTGATACAAAATTCCTGTAAGCTTTGAATCAACTGAAGGTCGGGCTTTGAAGAAAAGACGGTTCAGTTCACGCATGATTGCATCTTTCGCCGCGTTCGATTTACGAACATTCAGCGGCGTTCCTGCTGCAACAAGTTGTGCTTCCTGAATGTTATATCCATAAGCATCAGCAACCGGGCGAATAGGCACGGTGATTTCATCAGCTACAACGTCAACACGCGGCAAATCATCAGCATAGTTTGCAATGATTTTTGCAACGCCTTTTACATCAAATGACTGAACAATGATGTTTTCTGCGAGCTTGCCGGCTTCGGTGCTGATCGGGAAATTCCCGCTGAAAGCTGCAAGGTCAGGATAACGGCGATCATACGTTTTCGATTTGACCTTTGACAGTTCACGAATAAACGTTGTTGTTTCGTTTGTATCCATGTGAACGGTCGTAAAACTGGTATCTGGTTTCATTTTTTCCCCTTATTATGGAAGGTTGATTTCTACGATTGCAACACCGTTTGCCGCTGCAGCAGAACGGAAAGTTCCACCAGTTACAAGGTTGCTTGTCGATGTTTTGCACCACTTGCCCGGATTTGCTACATTTGCATAAGCAGCATCGTCAATTGCAACTGCTTCTGTGACAGTAACAAAAACGCGGCCTTTACGCTGGCAGCTAACAGGGCGACCGATTTCGATTCCCTGACCAGTAACAAGGTTCTGTTCTTTCAGGGCAATACCTCTGAATTTTCCTGCTGCAGAGTTCGCCGGAATAACTGCACCGGGCGTTGATCCTGCAATGATTGCATCACCAAAATTGATTGCAGCTTCAGCGGTTGCCGTTTCAACTGAATCAAATGAAATAGAAGCTTTTGCACCGGGAACGCCAACATCAGGCGTGTCACCGTAATTACTTGTAAACAAAGCCATTTGAAAGCCTTCCTTTACGCTTTAGGTTTAAAAGAATCGAGTTGTCTCTGATACGCAGAAGCGTGATCTTCATCGTTGTTCTGTTCAGGCTTGCGAGCCTGTGAACTGTCAGCATTGAAAGTTGACTGTGAATCAGTTGGATTTGCCGGCTGATCATCTTCAACAATGCTGTCGTGACGTGCTTTGATATAGTCAAGGCTTTTGCCGTCGGCATTGAAGCCGGGGCGTGCTTTGGCGATTACTGCAACCATGATTTCACGATCAGGTTTATCAGCGATCAACTTGTATTCATCAGCGTTCATGCGTTTTGAAGCAGAAACAAGAAGTTCAGCACGTGATTTTGCAAGTGCAACAATTTTATCTTCACTGTCAGAATTTGCCGCATTTGCTGCAACTTTTTCTTCTGATTTCTGAAGCTTGTCGTTTGCTTCATCAAGTTCAGCTTGCATTTTTTCGCTCTTCGCCTTCGTGCCGCACGCATCTTTTTCAGCGGCATCAGCCCGGTTGTTGATTGCTGCAATGTGTGATCCAACCAGATCATTCACTTCAACTTCAACACCGTTGATCATTACTTTCATAGAACCTCCGTCCATGTTTTTATTTTCAGGAAACATTTCATATTCAACTGCAATTGCATCTTGTGAATCGATCCGCAAACTTGCAACGCTTCCAGCCCTTGCAGCATCGACCAATGCAAGATGGTTGTATCTGATCTTTCGTTGAATCGCATCATAGTTTTGCCCGTTGTAAACTCCGGGCGTTGGCTCAAGCTCCAAATTGTAACCAAGCGACAATTGCCGCCGGCCTGCATCGATTGAATCAATACCTTGCTTGTGAGTTACGGTGATCGGAATATTCAACAACTGATCATCACGGCTTGCATTTTCCCCGGTTGCACCAATTGAAAGAACGTGTGCATTGTCGGAATTCACAAACTGCATAGGGTGAAGATTTGTTACTGGAATCATTTTCAGAGTTTCGATTGATTCCGGGGCAAACACTTCTTCAGGCAATCTCAATTCACGGCGAATAGTACCATCAGCATTTCTGTATTCAAAAATGCCGGTTCTTGTTACTGTCACATTGCCGCGGTAAAAGCCTTCAGGCGTTTTTTCCATCTTCCCGGTAATGAAACTTGTATCGAAACGTGAAATATTCATGAAAACCTCTGAAATAGAAAAAGGGCTGAAGTGCATTGATTGCCGGGCAACAACTACCGACAACCAACACGCAACAGCCCTCTAAACGTCATTAAGACACCCTTGAAGGGTAGGTGTTGAATAGAATTTAAATTTAAATTGCACTTTTTGCAACACAAAGTTTTAAAGTTCACAAAATACGCAATGAAAAGTTCAACAAACATTCAGCAAAGTTTGAACACTTGCTGAACAAGTGTTCAACAAATTCTGAACAGATGTTCAACAAATGGTCAGCAAAGATTGAAATATGTTGAGCATATATATAACTTCTCTTTACTTATCTTTTGTTTTCTTGTTTTTGTTCTGGTTTTCTTCGCGTGCGTGCGTGTGACCACGGCGAAAACTTTTTTACGCTGCAGATCGAAAGCTTTGTTTTTGATTTTTAGTGTTCAACGGCTTCGAGAATCGAAGAAAACGTGTTCAAAGGTAACTTTACTTTCTGAAATCAAATTGCAGGTGTTCAAAGCCCTTGTTTTTGATTCGAGGCAAAAACGATTCGATCAACCGTTGTTTTCATTCACTTTTAACAATTGTTCAACACTTGTTTAGTTTTGTTGAACACTTGCTGAACACTTGTTCAGCAAGTGTTCAATTTTGCTATAACAAAAAAAGGCATTTGCTCAATTATGTTCAAGCAAACAAAAAAGGCGGCTTCATTTCTGAAACCGCCCTTGAAAAACTCAAAAAAGAAACTTTTTACAGTCCGCCGACCTGAGTATTTGTCTGTGTCGCTGAACCTGTGTCGTTGTTCCCAGATTAACGATTCCCTGATTCGTATGCTGAATCTGAGCCGAAAGAATCGCATTCTGCCGAAGAACTTCATTCAACGTTGCCTGAGTTTGTGCCTGCATTTGAGCCTGAGCCTGAACCTGATTCACATTGGTTGTGATATTAAATTCTGAAGCCTGTGAACGGCGTGTTGCACGCTCTTCGCAAAGTTCATCACGAAGCTGGTTGTTTTCAGAAGTAAGAATCTGAGTTGAAAGGCGATTTTCAGAAGCAAGAATTGCCGCCTGAGTAGCTGCAAACTGAGCTGCTGTTGAAGCCTCAAGGCCGCAAAGCTGCTGAGTGATTGCACGTGCATTATTATCAGAGTTCTGAAGGGTTGCAATCAAAGCATTCTGAGTTGCATCTTTTCCAGAAGCAATAACGCTGCTCAATCCGACAGTCTGTTCAAGAATTGCGGTTCCAAGCTTCATACCAATTGGCTTACCATCAAAGCCTTCAAGTTCCTTGGATAGATCAAGCTCAACAAGTGCCATTCATGCCCCTTTGTTAGATTTTAAACGTTGTATCGTAACAAACACAATAAATGCAAGTGCGTTAAAAACAAAGGGAATGCAAATATTTTACGTTTGCATCCCCTGATATAAGCAGCATTTTTGTAATGCTGATCACAAATTCATAGTTTAAGTTATTTCACGGGCAAATCTTATCGTCAAGAAGAATTGAAACATCAATTTTATTTATCAGATCAGAAATAATGTTTTTTATTCTCAACTGACCTTCATTGAATATCGACTCTGTCACTTCCCTTGAAACATTTTCACCCTGATCATCGAAGCGCCATTTGCCGGAGATCATTTCAAAGCCTTCGGATTGAAGATATAAACAAAGCTCTTTACCTTCAATCTGATTATCAACGATCTGTTGAAGCTGGTCACGAATATTTAGCATATAAACAACCTTGAAAAGATTATTCCTGCAGCGATTCCACAAAGGAAGATTGCCACATATCGAAAAAGGCCGTGCTTTTGCACAACCTTATTTGTTCCAACGCCGGCTGTAATGAAGCGAATCGATTCAATGATTCTCTTCCTGAACATACGGTTCGTTTCAAAGAACTTCTTTTCAACTCCGTATGCTTTGCCTTGAAACTGCAGCCTTTCGCAATCAACACGCCAACTGATAAACTTCTTGATCATTTTTTCACTTCATGAGTTGTTGCGTTCAGAAGTGTTTCCGTTTTTGCTACTCCGTTGATTCTTACAAATGCAAATACTACCATGATTCACCCCTTCAAGAGTGCCGGGGAAAACACCCCGGCTTTTAGTTAGTTGTTACGCTTCTGAGTTCTGCTGTTCTTCTTCTGGTGCTTTAGGTGCTTCAACAGTTTCAACCTGATCATCTTCAACAACCGCTTCAGGTTCTTCAGAATAAGCGTTGATTGCCCCGGTTTCTGGATCAACGTTTATATCAGAGTCAAAAAGCCCGGTTCTCGAACGAATCATTCCCCAGAATGTATCTCTGAGAATATCCGATTTACGATCAGCAACTTCAAGTGCTTTGGCTGCTGCGTGATATTCATCAATCGATTCACACATATCTTTGTAAGCCTTTTGCTCTTCTGCAGTCATTACGCCAATGGCGATTTTGTTACGCGTTTCTTTTTCTTCCTGTTTTGCACACATTTCCTCCACTGCTGCAGCTGCCAAAACATCAAGCAAATTCTTTTTAGACATAAAACACCCATCATTTTGATGCTTTG
>DYSA01000470.1 GCA_020726425.1 Fibrobacter succinogenes
TTTGCGGATCGAATATTGGTTTTTGCGGATCGAATATTGGTTTTTACGGATCGAAAGTTGCATTTTCATCATGAAATGTGTGCTTGGCGGTTGTTTGGGTGCTGTTCTGTTTCTTTTGGCACTGCTGAACAGATCGTGGGCGGTTCTTGAAGTCTCTACACGAACGGTTATGGTGGGAATATTCACTGATTCACGATATTTATCCCTTTATTCGAGCTGAAAAAGGAACCTATGCGGCGGACAAGGGAAAGGCAATCGGTGGGCGTGTTCGCGTGACGGGGCAGAAGGGCCGCGGATGCGGGTGCGGTACTCCGCACGGAACCCCTGGCAGCACCGGACGGTGAGGCTCAGCCGAACCGGCACGCCCAAAAACACCGCTGGAATTGACGACGTCGTTGCGAAATAGAGATGATTTTACTGTGAGTAGAACTTTTAATACGTTCTATGAGGTGAAAAAAAGCTCGACCTCCTTGAAAGTGGTCGAGCATAACGAAGCAATTGACTGATATGAAAGTGTTATTCCACTTCGATCAAGCCGCCGCCCACCACTCGATCTCCGCAGTAGATCACTCCGGATTGGCCGGCGGAAATTCCGAACTGGGGATCGGCGAAGGTTACCGAAAGTAGATCGCCTTCGCGGGTAACTTCGCAGGGAGTGGGGCTCATGGTGGAACGAATCTTGATTGAGAGGTCACCTTCGAGCGGTTCCAGTTGGTTAAATCCACTGATTTTAATCGTTTTCATCGACAGAAGTTCTTTGTCTCCGATAGTGACCAGCGCTTTTGGAACATCGATGTTCACTACGTATTGCGGTTTTCCAACTGCAACGCCAAGTCCTTTGCGCTGACCGACCGTGTACCCTTCGACACCGTTGTGCGTTCCCAGAATTTTTCCCGTGGGATCGATAATATTTCCCGGTTTGCGACGGATTTTATAGGCATCAAGAAGTACGCGATAATCTCCTCCGGGAACAAAGCAGATATCCTGACTATCTTTTTTCTGAGCAACCGCGAGTCCTGCTTCGGCGGCCATTTGACGCAGTGCCGGTTTTTCAAGGTGCGAGACTGGGAATACGATTGATTTTAGATCCTCTTTTTTGATTCCATAGAGGAAGTAGCTCTGATCTTTTTTGCGGTCATCGGCGATTTCAAGGTGGAATCCCGATTCGTCTTCGGTGATCTTTGCGTAGTGACCCGTGGCGATCTTGTCGAATCCCAGTTCGCGGGTTTTTTGCAGGAGTCCGGTAAATTTGAGGTAGGTATTACAGCGAACGCACGGGTTCGGTGTGCGCCCCTTGGTGTACTCTTCGACAAAATTATCGACGATATACTTTTTCATCTCTTCGGCATGGTCGAGGACATAGTGTTTAACACCGAGAAGATTGCAGGCACGTCGTGCATCGGAAATTGATTTCGGATCGCAACACTGCCGCGCGTTTGCTTCGCCGTCGAACTCGATTCCGAAACACATGGTGATTCCGATAATATCGTGGCCCGCCTGTTTGAGAAGCAGTGCTGCTGCGGAAGAGTCAACGCCGCCGCTCATGGCGACAACGATTTTCTGTTTTTCTGGAGGCATGGGAATTTCCCTTCGGGGAAGTGGTTGTTCTACCCTGCGGTTCAAAGTCGCAGGCTGAATTCGGGTGCGAAGAGGGGAAAGATATATCAGGGAAAATTGGAGACCGCAATTCCGATATTCTCGATTGGTATAATACTTCGGAAGAGTTGCTCGCGAATCAACCATACATGTGATGGAAGTTTCTTTGAGTATGTTTTAAATCAATAAATTATAACCGATATAAAAACAGCAATAAAATGTTGCAAATCAGAATTTATGATTTTATACTATGCCCGTCTGTGTGAATTACATACTGTAATCACAGTAAAGGCATTAATTTTATTATAGGAGTTTCCATGCGTAAAGGTATTCTTGCTGCATCAGTAGCAGTGGCGGTAATGGCATCAGCAGCGATGGCAGAAGAAGGAAAAACAAATTCGATCACTACCAACCCACTTGGTATGATCTTCGGCGTCTACAACATCGAATATCAGCGTCATCTTGCTGAAAAACACGCTGTTGGTGCAAGTTTCTCTTTCTGGAAACCAAGAATTCTTGATCTTTCAAACATTGGTGCTGACATTTCTTACAACTTCTACTCAAAGGGTGGTTTCGAAGGGCTTTGGATTCGTCCAGCCATCGATCTTGGTGTAACAAAATGGACGTATACTGATGTTGGTACAATCGATGCCAACTTGAATTACGTTCCAGGAAAAGAAGTTGAAGAAAGTGCATTTACTTTTGGTGCTGGTGCAACAATTGGTTACAAATGGACTTGGGCAAAAGGTTTCACAATGGGTGTTGCTGGCGGACTTAAATATACTGCTGGAGACTTTGCTGGTATTGAATTTGGTGGAGTTGGCCCAGCT
>DYSA01000034.1:0-3462 GCA_020726425.1 Fibrobacter succinogenes
TCATCGACTGTAATCAATAAGCGCTACAGCATTGCCACAAGGGCAGCCCCTACAGCTTTTGTCCGAAAATAGGTTTGAAGTCATGATTTCGTATCAATTGAATGATGCACTGTTGCACGAGTAGCGAATATGCAACCTTTTTGCGAGGCCATCACAGTGAAACTGTTGTACTGCAACAACTGGCACGGTTTATGACAGAGATACAGTAGAACAGTATCTATTTAATTTTGGAGGATCTATGAAATCTCTCGCTTGGCTTCAAAAGAATCTTATCATCGCTATTCCCGTGATGATGGTTCTTGGATTTATTACCGGGGCAAGTACCGATGTCTCGTTTCTGAAACAGCTTGTCCTTCCGCTGACTTTCTTGGTGGTGTACCCCATGATGGTTCCCCTTCCCATGAAAAAACTGCTCGAAGGGGGCGATGCGAAAGTGCAAACCACCGCCCAGATACTCAACTTTGCGGTCTACCCGTTTATCGCCTTTGGTCTGGGAAAACTCTTTTTCCCCGGCAATGATTTTCTCGTGATCGGCCTTCTTTTGGCGGGACTGCTTCCCACTTCGGGTATGACTATTTCTTGGACAGGAATGGCAAAAGGGAACATGCCCGCGGCGGTGAAAATGACCATTGTGGGTCTTCTTGTGGGATCGATTCTCACACCGATCTATCTACAAATGCTCATGGGAGCTACTGTCAAAATAAACTTTGTGCAGATTGTTATTCAGATCGCCGTGGTGGTACTGATCCCGCTTCTACTGGGTATGTTGACCCAGAATCTTCTGGTGAAAAAGTACGGCATGGCTCATTTCAACGAAAAGATTAAGACCCAGTTCCCGCCCTTTTCAACCCTTGGCGTTTTGGCAATTGTCTTCGTGGCGATCAGTCTGAAAGCGAAAAATATTGCCGAAGATCCCGCTTCATTGGTGGGGATTTTTATTCCCCTGATTATTCTCTATACGCTGAACTTCGTGATTAGTATTATCGTGGGGAAACTGCTGTTCAAGCGGGGTGATGCGATCGCTCTACTTTACGGAACAGTGATGCGGAATCTCTCGATCGCACTGGCAATTGCCATGACTGCGTTCGATCGCGAAGCTGGTGCGGAGATCGCTCTGGTGATTGCTCTTGCTTACATTGTTCAGGTGCAGATGGCGGCGTGGTCGGTAAAACTCACCGCGAAAATCTATGGGCCCGCTCCTGAAGATACGGCTTCGCAGATTATGCACTACGGAATCTTTGCCCTTCACACTGAACAGACCATGGCAGAAGCGGAAAAGCTCTTTGCCTACGAACACATTCATTCGCTGGTGGTTCTTGATGATACTGATAAACCGGTGGGAATGTTGACTCAGGAGATGGTGATTACGGCACTTGTAGAAGGCAAAGAGCTGGCGACTCCGTTGGGGGTTTTCCCACTTGATCCGGTTGTAACCGTCGATCCTGCTATGCCGGTAAGTGAAATTCTGAAAAAGATGAATAGTGTTCATGAATATAAAGTACTTGTAACCAACAAAAAAGGCCTGGTTCAGGGAGTCGTGACAGCTCACGATATTCTCGAAGATCTTGTAAAAAATCCAGTGAAGGGGAAAAAATGAAAGTAGTTATCATCGGCGGTGTTGCCGCAGGACCAAAAACGGCATCACGACTCAACCGTGTCTGTCCCGATTCGGAAATTACAATTATCGAAAAAGGGGAACTGCTCTCCTACGCGGGATGTGGTCTCCCATACTACATCTCCGGAAAAGTTGACTGCGAAGAGGAACTCCGTTCGACCCCCGTGGGAACGGTTCGCGATTCGGTCTTTTTCCAAAAAGTGAAAAATGTAAAAGTGCTGAACCGTACCGAAGCGACTTCGATTGACCGCGAAAGCAAAACGGTTACGGTTATCGATGCCGAAGGAAAAGCGGCGGTGCTTCCCTATGACAAACTGGTTCTTGCCACCGGTGCAAATAATGTAAAACCGCCGATTCCGGGATCAGATCTGAAAAACATTTTGGGTCTGAAATCAATCGAAGATGCGGACGCGATCAAAGCAAAACTTGCTCAGCATAAAGCTCTTGATGCGGTGATTGTCGGCGGTGGATTGATCGGTGTCGAAGTTGCTGAAGCGTTTGCGGAGATGGGATGTCGGGTGACCATCGTCGAGTTCCTTCCGCAGATTCTTTCGATTATGGATCCTGACATGATCGGTTTTGTGGAAAATCATTTTGAATCGCACGGCGTAAAAATTCGTACCAATACGAAAGTTATGGCCTTCGAAGGCGATGGCGAAGTTCGTAAAGTGATCACCGACAAAGGTGAAATCCCCGCAGATCTGGTGATCATGGCGGTCGGTGTTCGCCCAGAAGTTACTCTTGCAAAACAGGCGGGCATTGTTCTGGGAAAAACCGGAGCAATCAAGGTTGATCCTCAGATGCGTACTTCTGACGAAGATATTCTCGCTGTTGGTGACTGTGCGGAAAAAATCAATCTCATCACCGGTGAACCGGCCTATGTTCCACTCGGTTCGACAGCAAACAAAGAGGGTCGCGTTGCGGCAAATACAATCTGCGGGATGGACGACTCGTTCCCGGGGATTCTCGGTTCTGCTGTTTGTAAGATTTTTGAATTTACCGCCGCTCGCACCGGTTTGTCAGAAAAAGCAGCTCGCGAAGCCGGTTACGATGTGGTAATTGCTCACGGCCCTTCGACAGATAAACCGCACTTTATGCCCGATGCGAAACTGCTCTATCTCAAGTTGATCGCTGATCGTAAAACGGGAAAACTGCTTGGAGCTCAGGCGACCGGCCCCGGTGAAGCGGACAAGCGAATCGATGTTGCGGCAACGGCGATTACCATGGGAATGACCGCGGAACAGTTGTCGAATCTCGACCTCTGTTACGCACCGCCTTACGCTCCGGCTGTGGATAATATCCTCACCGCAGCGAATATTCTTCGCAATAAAATTGATGGCCTTATGGTTGGTGTGACCGCTCATGAAGTCAAAGCGATGGGAACTCCCGGCGTTGATTTCACTTTCCTTGATACCCGTTCGCCGGAAGAAGTTTCTGCCGTGGCGATTCCCGGTGCGGTGAACATTCCCCTTGGTGCGATTCGCAATCGCGTTTCGGAACTGGATAAATCGAAACCGATTGTGACATTCTGTAAGATTTCACTTCGCGGGTACGAAGCGGCACTGATTCTCTGGAAAGCAGGATTCACCGATGTTCGTGTGCTCGATGGCGGTGTGGTCATGTGGCCTTTTGAAAAAATCGTAAAATAAATATGTAGGGGCGAACCGCCGTGTTCGCCAAAAAATTGTGTAGGGGCGAACCTCCGTGTTCTCCAAAGATTTGTGTAGGGGCGAACCTCCGTGTTCGCCCTCAATTGAGGAGAACCATGAACGAACCGATGACAATCGACCCAATGAAACGCATGAACGATCCCGATGGATCAGCCTATATCCACGGAATCTGTGGCG
>DYSA01000034.1:3562-13030 GCA_020726425.1 Fibrobacter succinogenes
ATGAAACGCATGAACGATCCCGATGGATCAGCCTATATCCACGGAATCTGTGGCGACACCATGGAGATGTATCTCATTATTAAAGAAGGAACAATCGTTGAATGTTCCTATCATACCGACGGGTGTTACACTTCGCAGTACTGCGGATCAACAGCTTCGCGAATGGCCGTGGGGAAAACGATCGGCGAAGTTATGGCGATTTCGCCGGCTATGGTCATTTACACTTGGCCCGATATGCCTCGCGATGGACTTCACTGTTCGATTCTGGCAGTGAGTACGCTTCACAAGGCAATCGCCGACTGGCTGTTGAAACCGTAACGGTACAAAGGGTGATTATGAAAACGGTGTTCATTTCGGGAAGCGGAAGAAAAGATGGCAATACTGCATTTCTTCTGAAAAATCTCCAAGAAAAGCTGGGAGGAAAATTTCTCCAACTCTCTGATTATTCGATTAATCACTGTATGGGGTGTTGGAGTTGCCGATCAACCGGATTCTGTCGTCACGATGACGATATGGAAAACGAGATTATTCCAGAACTGCTTTTTGCTGATGTAATAATTTTGGGTTCACCAGTCTATTTCAACAATGTTAGTTCGATTATAAAATCATTTATGGATCGAACCTGGCCACTTCGAGGAAAACTGAACAACAAAATTGGCGGTGCCGTTGTTGTTGGTCGAGGCTACGGTTCTGAAAGTGCGATCACTGCCATGAACTCTTTTTTTCTGAAACACGACATGATTCCGGCGAACCGCGGAGTTTCCGGTGAAGCGTTTGTGTCTGGTGAAATCGTTCAAGATCAGCGGGCGATTGCGGATGTGGAAAAACTGGCAAAGAGAATTCGAGACCTTGGAGAAAGAGTTAAGTAAATGAGTGGAATTGTAGAAACATGCCATAGTTGTGTGCTTGACCAAGCACGATCAGCGGCTCGGTTTGCCAACCTTTCAGAATCGCAAACTGAACGAATCATATCGGTTGCTCAAGAGGGAATTGATCGTTCAGAAACTGATAATTTAACGGTTCAGCATGTTATTCGCATCATCGCGAATACCATTATTTCAGAACTTAATGAACGGTCTGATTTTGACATCTACAAAAAAGTGAAAGTGCTTTCCAACAATATCGCCCTTTCCTATGTGGAACAGCTCAATGGGCAGATTCGATCCAGTGAATCGCCGATCGAACAGGCGATCAAGATTTCTGCTGGAGGAAACATAATCGACTTTGGAGCAAAGAGTCACGGGAAAATCGATATCGATCAGGAGATTCAGAATATCGATCAAGTGACATTTGCCCGCTACGATTTTCGGCAATTTCGCAATCGGCTGAACAGTGCAAAATCGGTTCTTTTTATCTGCGACAACAGCGGAGAAATCGTGTTCGATATGGTGCTGATTTCTGAGCTGAAACGCCAACTTCCGCATCTGGAAATCACCGCTTCGGTGCGACACCACCCGATTATCAACGATGCGACTCTCGAAGATGCTCGGGCGATTGGGCTTGATTCTCTCGTGAATGTTATCTCCAGCGGATCGATCTATCCGGGAACGATTCTCGCCGAAACAACCGAAGAGTTCAAGGGTTTGTTCAATTCTGTAGATCTGATTATCAGCAAAGGTCAGGGGAATTTAGAAACGCTTCTTCCCGTGGCAGATGAACGACTTTTTTTCCTGCTGCGAGTAAAGTGCGACCAAATCGCCAAGGTTTCCGGTGTTGAAAAAGGAAATCTCGTGCTTATGCAGGGGAAGAGAAATGGATAAGCCTTTTCAGAAAAAAGCGGTGGTTACGATTGCCGCATCTCACACTTTAAATGATGTGTTTGCATCATTTTTTGCTCCTTTGCTACCACTTTTATCACAAAAGTTGGGGTTTTCTTTGGCATCTGCAGGATTGCTTTCAACGGTGGAAAAAATTCCTCAATTGCTCAACCCATTAATTGGCATAATTGCTGATAAATGGGTAGTTAAATGGTTTCTTATTATTTCTCCTCTTATAACTTCTATCGCAATGAGTTTTTTGGGAAATGTCTCTTCTGTAGGTGAAATTGCATTTGTCCTTCTTGTTTCAGGATTTTCTTCGGCACTATACCACACAACGGCACCGGTGCTCATGCGACAAGTTTCCGGTTCAAAGGTAGGAACGGGAATGAGTGCGTTTATGTTTGGTGGTGAATTAGCTCGTACACTTGGACCTCTTGTAATAATGGGTGCGGTTTCTATTTGGGGGATTGAAGGGACTTGGCGATTAATACCATTTGGAATTACAGGAGCTATCATTCTTTATTTCCAACTTCATCGCTTACCCGATATTCGTCCTGAAAAAAAGGTAAAGTCTGAAAATAATTCGTTAATAATATCTCTAAAAGAGCTTAAACCTTTGTTTTTTATAATTGCACCGATGTTGTTGTTTCGAGCATTTTCAAAGACTGCATTGACAACGTTTCTGCCTACATATCTTGTTCAGGAAGGATATACCGCTGTTCATGCAGGAATAACACTCTCGTTTTTGGAAGCTGTTGCGGCTGGTGCTACGTTATTGTCGGGTACAATTTCTGATAAAATTGGAAGAAAAAAAATACTGGTGACGATCATGGCCCTTTCTCCAATTTTGATGCTGGCATTTACCGTCACAGACGGTGCAATACGTCTGCTCACGATTGCGGGAATGGGTGCGCTCTTTTTTTCAAGTACACCGGTATTTATGGCCATGGTACACGACATGAATTCTCAATCACCATCGCTTGCAAATGGTTTATTTATGACGATTAACTTTGCATTAACATCATTTGTCGCGATAACTGTTGGACATTGGGGAGATCTGTTTGGTCTGAAAATGACCTACCAAATTACGGCTCTGCTCACCGCAGGTTCTATCCCGTTTGCGTTGATGATTAAAAATGAGAAAGGTAAACAATGAATGAACTGTTCTCCATTTTTAAACATGGATTGATGATTACCAGTTTTGTTTTTTTCATGATGCTGCTGATTGAATATATCAATGTGCAGACACACGGCCTTTGGCAATCGGCATTGCACAAACATCGATGGGGACAATACCTGCTCGGTGCTCTTCTTGGAGCTTCTCCGGGGTGTCTTGGCGCATTCTCGATGGTATCGCTCTATTCGCATCGAGTGGTATCGCTTGGTGCGGTAGCGGCAGCGATGATCGCCACGACCGGCGACGAAGCGTTTGTAATGTTTTCACTTTTTCCGAAAACCGCATTGGGGCTTATGGCAATTCTCTTTGTCATGGGACTGATTCTCGGACCGGTAGTCGATTGGCTTATGAAAAACCGGGCAATCTCGATTTCGCTTCAACATGAACTTCCGATCCACGAAGATTCGCGCTGTCGGTGCCTACCAACCTGGAGACAAGTGAAGGAAAATCTGATATGGGAACTCATTTCTCCCTATCGTGCGGTACTGATTGGTACATTGACACTCTTTCTCTTTCTTCTATTGACCGGCACAATCGGCACACCATCATGGGATTGGAAACGGATCACCTTCGTTATTGGTAATCTCTTTTCTCTCTTTGTAGTAATGACCGTGCCGAACCACTTTCTCGAAAAACATCTTTGGGATCATCTGGTGAAAAAGCATTTTCCCCGAATTTTCTTCTGGACAATGGGAACCCTTTTTGTGCTCCATTTTCTTGAACAGTATCTTCATATAAGGGGACTTATATCAGACAATCTCTATGTAACTCTGATCGTCGCCGTGCTGATCGGATTGATACCGGAATCGGGGCCGCATCTGATTTTTGTCACGCTCTTTTCAACGGGAGTAGTGCCATTTCCGATCCTTCTTGCCAGTTCCATTTCTCAGGATGGGCATGGCTTAATACCACTTTTATCAGTTTCAAAGAAGGCGTTTACCGTGGTGCAGATATTTAACGCATTTTTGGCTCTTTTGGCTGGATCACTTCTTCTCTTTGTAACAACTCTTTTGAAAGGAACTTTATGATTACCAAAATCGACATCAACTCAGAATCATTTCTTGCGGAACGATCAAAAACCGAATCGTTCGTCAAAACGGTTCAGGGAAAACGGGGTTGGGTGAACCATCCCAACGCAGAGATCAACGAATCGGTGATCGTGGGATTGACTCGCAATCAGATGATTTACGGCACTCGCTACTGCCCCTGTTTTATGGTGCAAGGCGACACCAAAGAGGAACGGCGTGAAGCAGACAACCGGATCTGTCCGTGCAAACCGGCACTTCAAGCAGAAATTCCCAACGAAGGACGCTGTCACTGCGGAATCTACTGCACACCGGAACACGCAGAGTCGGTTCGGGTCGAAGAGCAGGCGGAAATTGTCGCTCACGAACACTCTCGCGGTCTTTCAAAGGAAGAGTGCGAAGCGATTCTGCGGGAACGCCAGATCGATGCGGATGATCTGGAAGCTCTTCTCGAAGCACGAAAAATCGGCTTTGTAACATTCAATTTGGTGGATGTTCGGGAATGGAACGAATGGGCTCGAAAACGAATTGATGGAACTGACTATCTCATACCTACCACCTCGTTTTACGAATCAATCGCCAAGCTCGACGACCAGAAAGAGACACCTACGATCGTCTACTGTTTCTCTGGAAGTCGATCAGCTCAGTGCCAAATGGCGATGAAAGATCTCGGTTTTGCACAGGTCACGAACCTTCGCAGTGGGATCATGAGCTGGAAAGGTGAAGTTCTTCGCGGGGAATAAGAGTGCGATTAAGCATAATGTTAATAATTTGAATAACAATGTAGGGATGCCCCTTGTGGGTATCCGGGAGGTACAATGAGCAACTGTGACACCTGCGAATCAACCGATTGCACATCAAAAGCACAACGTGAAGATGAAAATTCTGAACAGTTCCGCGAACGACAGGAGATCGCTCGCCGGATGTGTAAAATCAAACACAAGATTGCCGTGATTTCCGGCAAAGGCGGTGTGGGAAAATCAACCGTGGCGGTGAATCTCGCCGTGTCGCTTTCGATCATGGGGAACAAAGTGGGACTCATGGATGTGGATATTCACGGGCCATCGATTCCCACCATGATCAACCTGAAAGAGACTTCGGTTCGATCCGATGAAAACGGGATCTATCCGCTGGAAATGGGAAATCTCAAGATCATCTCTGTGGGATACCTGTTGGGTCACGCCGATGACCCCGTGATTTTCCGCGGGCCTCGTAAAATGGGACTGATCAAGCAGTTTATCAAGGATGTCGAATGGGGCGAACTGGATTATCTGATTATCGATACTCCTCCCGGAACCGGTGACGAAGGACTTTCGATTGCTCAGATGATCGAGTCCATGAGCGGAGCGGTGATCGTGACAACTCCGCAGGAAGTTTCTGGAGCCGATGTTCGCAAGTCGATCAATTTCTGCAAACAACTCAACCTGAAACCGCTGGGAATTATCGAAAACATGGCGGGATTTGTCTGCCCGAACTGTTCCGAAATCCACCCGATCTTTGGCGAAGGTGGCGGTCAGAAAATCGCGGACAAATTTAGCATTCCGCTTCTCGGATCGATCCCGCTGGATCCAAACATTCGCGTTTCCGGTGATGATGGCAAGCCGTTTATCTACCATTACGCCAAGACCGAAACCGCAAAAACCATGAAAGCGGTGATCGATTCCATCGAAACGATCGTGGCGGGATAAGAACGATACATCGACGCAACGATGCAATGATACAACGGAAAATGCACCGTAGATTCGCCCCAATTCACCGTAGATTCGCCCCTATGTGGGCGAGAATGTAGGGACGCCCCTTGTGGGTCAATGCTGTAGCGCTTATTGATTACAGTCGATAAATCGACTGTCTAATATTGAATTACATCCTCCGGATGGACTCAAATCCGATCCGATAGGATCAAATTTGTTATTAGCCTCGGATTTTAATCCGTGGGAACATGGTCGGATCAAATTAACGCTACAGCATTGCCCTTGTGGGTGTCCAAAATAGATATGTTGTAACTAACCAGCGGGCACCCATAAAGGGAGCCCCTACAGATGACTGTTTTTTACCAAATAAGGAGATTCCCATGAGATTTGCAATTCCCCTCGCCGAAGGCAAAATGACCCAACACTTCGGCCACTGTGCTCAGTTCGCCATTATCGACACCGTCGATGGCAAAGTAACCGCGGAACAGTTTCTCACCCCGCCTCCTCACGAACCGGGAGTTCTTCCCAAATGGCTCGGCGAAGAGATCAAAGTGAACACCATTATCGCCGGAGGAATGGGCATGAAAGCTCAGACCCTTTTCGCAAACTACGGCATAAAAGTTCTGGTGGGAGCACTCCCGAAAGATCCTAAAGAGCTGATCGCCGACTACTTTGCAAATACACTGGTGACCGGAGCAAACGCTTGTGACCACTAAAGTGAAACGCCCGTCCAGCCACGACAACTGTCTTCTCTGCGGAGACACACGGTTCGGGCTTGGATTGACCTTTTCCGCCGTGTCGGACTGCGAAGTCCGCACGGTTTTGAACAGCAACCACCACCATCAAGGGTACGAAGGGATTCTTCATGGTGGATTTGTTGCATCGTTGCTCGATTCGGCAATGTGCAACGCTCTGTTTTATATCGGTATCGAAGCGGTCACCGGCGATATGACGATCCGGTTTCACGAAGAGATACCGTACTCCTGTGAAGTAACGCTTGTTGGGAGAGTTGTAACCACAAGACCTCCTCTTTTCAAAGTCGAAGCGGAACTGATTCGCGATGGCAGGATTGTCGCCAGCGGTTCGGCACGATTTGTGAAACGGGGAATGGTCGTAAAGGCCGATTAACCTCGAATATTGGTCGATTATAAACAATCAAAAAGGAATTTCGTTATGAAAAAACTGCTATTGATGGTCTCATTAACAACAATTCTATCGGCTCACGATGACCACGGAATCATGGAACCGATCGACACCGTTGAAAGTTCCGGTCTCAGACAGGAAATCTATCCGGTTCACCCTGAAATCAAAGGCGTCGAAGCGATCCGATTCCGTCCGATCGGCTATTTTCACACCAATTACAGTGCTTCCACCGGAGCTCCCCGTCAGGGGATTCTCGAACCGGAAACAAAAGCGACAATCGAAATCGATTCGACCTATCGAAAGGGGTTGAAAGATCTTTCCTATTTCGATCACATTATCGTGCTCTACCATTTCGATCAGACGAAAACCTGGTCCCCCACGGTGAATCCTCCAAAATCGAAACACCATTTCGGCCTGTTTGCGACTCGATCACCCAAGCGACCGAATCCGATAGGGTTTTCCGTGGTTCGCCTCGATTCGCTGAATATCAAAACAGGAACGCTCTACCTCAGTGGCGTTGATGCTTTCGAAGGAACCCCGGTTCTGGACATCAAACCCTATCTTCCGTCTATAGATATTGTAAAGAGTATCCGCAACGAACAAACCGAACTGGAGTTGGGTCATCACGATGAAAAAATGATCACCGATTCGACCTTTTTCAAATGACCGTTTCCGGTGAATTTTTAGCACTCCTGTCAGCAGTGAGTTGGGCATTTGGTGTAGTGGTGATTCGCAAGTCCGGTCACCACTCTGCGACATGCCAAAATCTCATTCGTCAATTCACGGCACTGCTGATTTTTGCGGGAATTTTGGCGATCTGTTGCCGTCGATGGACTCCGCCCAGCCTCACCGATTTTCTGACGCTCGCCGGAAGTTCATTTACGGGAATAGTGCTCGCACAAACCTTTTTTATGAAAGCCATGAACCTTATCGGAGCGGGCAAAACCGCTCTGATCGATTCGCTCTACATGCCCGTAACCATTCTTCTCTCACTGCTGTTTCTGAACGAAACAATCTCCACGTTTCAGATTATTGGCGGAAGTGCCATGTTCATATCGGTCATTGTGATAACCGCCATTGGCGATCGCACACCGATCAATCTCAAGGGGATTCTCTTTGCCGTGATGGCCGTATTTTTCAGTGCCACCGGAACCATACTTCTCAAACCACTAGTGAATCATCTCCCCGTTTTGGAAATTCTCTTTCTTCGTCTTTTGATAGCCGTACCGATTCTTTCGGGAGTTGGGGTAGTTCGAAAAGGAACGCGAAATTCCGAAATTGTTGCCACGATTCGTTCTCGGCCCGGAGCTTTTATCATTGTGGGAACACTTTTTTCAGATATTATGGCCCCGTTTCTCTGGCTTTTTGCCATAAAGAACAGTTCCGTTGTACTCACCACCATGATCGGACAACTCACCACGGTGTTCACGGTGCTGTTCGGAGTGCTTCTTTTGCATGAATCAGTGAACAAGCGAATAATTCTGGGTGTACTTATTTCACTGGCAGGAGCATTTTTTCTGCTATGAAAAATAGACAACTCGGGGCGGTACGCATTTTAAACCGTTGTATTTTGTGCGATCATCGCGATAGTAAAAGTATTCTCCCTGAACCGAAAGTTGAGTCATGATAGCAATTCTCACGGGAATTATCCTTGGCATTTCGATTTTTTTCTCCCTTTTCGGGCTTGGAGGAGGAGTTCTCTATGTTCCTATTCTCGAAATGTTTCGGTTTCCGCTCAAAGAAGTTGTTATTCCATTGAGTCTGCTGATGAATGGAATTGCCGGGATTCTTTCATTGATTGTTTTTTCACGAAAGAGAATGGTGCAGTGGAAAACGGCGATTCCCGTGGCGATCGCATCGGTAATCTGTTCGCCATTGGGTACACTGATAATGCTTCGATTGCCCACGACTACTATTCATCTTTTTTTCGGGATTCTCCTTCTTTTTGTGGGAATGAGAATGAGTTTTGCCGGTTCCCATACCGATTCTTCCCCGAAAATCAAATCCCCTGCACTGCGTACTTTTTTAGCGATATGCATGGGGGGCATCGCCGGATCCACCAGTGGAATGTTGGGAGGAGGTGCTGGTTCTATTTTGGTTCCCGCTCTGCTTTTCTTCGGATTTTCCACAAAAGAATCCGCCGGTATCTCTTCGCTCATGGTTGCAAGTTCTTCGTTTATGGGATTTTTTGTTCAGGTAAAATGCGGTGACTACAAATTATTAGATTCTCTACCGATACTTTTTCCGGTGATTATTGCCGTTATTTTCGGTTCTGTAATTGGCAGTTCACTCGCCGTCAGAGTCAAGAATCCGACAATACTAAAACGGTTATTTGGCGGAGCACTCCTGGTGATTGCGTTCAAATTCTTGTTCATCTCACGGTGAAAAAAATGGTAATATCACGGGGTCGGAACGGTTTGCGAAATGAAAAATGGTACGGTTGAATGAGTGGTTAACACCAGCACGGGCGAAGATTGGCATATTGCGTCAGAATCGGTCTTGCCCCTGCAGATCTTTCCTTCGATTCGAGACGCGTACAACCTGTTCTGAGATGTGTAAAACCCATTTTGAGATGCAAAAGCCCCGTTTTGAGACGGTAGCAACCCATTCCGAGACGGTAGCAACCCATTCTGAGACGGTAGCAACCCATTCCGAGACGGTAGCAACCCATT
>DYSA01000035.1 GCA_020726425.1 Fibrobacter succinogenes
CAAATCAGTTCGTTGAAATTTACGATGATGGAATTTTAAGCGCTACAGCATTGCCTCATGCTGTGCGTAACAGGTCTGGAAACCTGTTACGACTGTTTATGCCAAGTTCATTGATTGTAAAGTACCTGAGTAGTTACCCCGTGACAATCATATATTTTTTCTACCAAAGAAGTTCACTTGTGGAGGGTATATGAATAAAGAACGAGCAGTTGAAACGGTTCTTGCCCATTTGTCGGAACAGGGCGGTGTGAAAGATCCTTTCGGGGCGACCCACATGCCAATCTACCAAACCGCCACGTTCGACCTGAAAAAGCAGTCCGGCGAAAAAATCTACGACTACACTCGAAGTGACAATCCCACGCGCGAGTCGCTGGAAAATGTGTTTGCCAAAGTGTGCGGTGGTCTTGGTGCAGTGTGCACTCACACCGGACTCGGCGCGGTTGCTCTCTTGTTTGAAACCGTGCTCAAAGCCGGCGATCAAATTCTCGTGGAAAACGACACCTATGGCGGTACATTCCGCATGCTCAAAGTGTACAAAGAACGGATGAACATTGCCGTTCACACCGCCGATTTCTGCAATCACGAAGCTGTTGAATCGATCCTAAAATCAAACAAAATTCGACTGATTCTCGTGGAATCGCCCACGAATCCGGGGCTGAAAATTATCGATCTGAAAGCAGTGGCGAAACTGGCCAGAACCTACGGATCAATTTTCGCCGTGGACAATTCACTGGCTACATTCTATTCGCAAAAACCACTGGAACTGGGCGCTCATTTCGATCTCTTTTCAACCACGAAATATGTTTCTGGGCACGGATCGGTAATCGGAGGCGTGCTGGCCACAAACGATCCTGCGCTTCTGAAAGATCTGAGATATTTTGCCAACGCCGAAGGTCGCAGTCAAAATCCGCTGGATGTTCACGCTGTAAGTCTTGGACTTCCAACACTTCCGCTTCGCATGAACGCTCACCAAGAGTCAGCGCTCAAGATTGCGCAATGGCTTGAAAATCATCCCAAAGTTACCCGTGTTGTCTATCCGGGATTGAAATCTCACCCGCAACACGAACTGGCGAAATCACAGATGAAAAATTTCGCTGGAGTTATTACGGTGGATCTGGAATCGGTGGAACTGGCAGAAAAACTGGTGGCGAACTGCGAACTGTTCGGCGAAAAATGTTCCTTTGGCACCGCAGACTCGCGAATCGAAATCCCCGGAAAGATTAGCCACGCATCGTTCACTGCCGAAGAACTTGCGGCCATCGGAATCACAGCATCAACGGTTCGCCTATCAATTGGATTAGAAAATACAAATGATCTCATCGAAGATCTATCGGAGGTACTTAATGGATAATCGATATTATGAACCAATTGCCTGTGGAGAAAAACTTCCCCTAGGAAATCCTCACGCATTTTCTGTATCCATGCCAACATATCAGGATGTTGTTGATTACGAGGCAGAAACAAACAACATTTTTGATCGAATCAAGAGTGCATATCCGCGGATTATCACTCATCCCTATGTGAAACAAGCGATCGCCTATATTGCCGAAGAGCTTGAAATCGAAGGGGGAACTTCATTCCTTCTCCCTTCAATGGACTCGGCGCAAATGGTGGCAACACTCTCGAAAACCTCGCCCAATATTTTCCCCTTTGAATCCTACGCAATCGCTCATTTCCCCGAAGATTCAACCGATGTTCCAGCGAACTTCTTCGCGTTTATGAAACACTGCGGCTACATGATTTTCTCCCGCGAAGCGTACAATTTCCTTCGCGGTCACGAATGTGAAGTAGACTCTTTCGCCGAAGAGTATTGCACTTCGAAAGCGGAATCGAAAATCAAAGAGATTCTTGCCGAAGGGTATGGATCGAGAGAGATCACCTTGACAAACTGCGGGATGAATGCGGTTTGGGCGGCCTATTACGCGGTAAAAAAACAGCTGTTTCAACAGGAAATTTTCATTCAATTTGGGTGGCTTTACACTGATTCAATCCACATTCTTCGCAAGGTGAGCGATCAGTTTGAACAGATTGGAAAAGTGGAAGATATCGATCAACTCATCGCATTTTGTGAAACAAACGGCGCAAATATCGCCGGAATAATCACCGAAACCGTGTCGAATCCGCTAATTCGCGTGCCGGATCTCGAAACGATCTGGAAACTGGCAAACAAACACGGATTTATGGTGATTCTTGACAATACATTCTCCACCCCGTGGAATGTCAACGTCACGGAATATGCCGATATTATCGTGGAGAGTCTCACCAAATTCGCTTCCGGCAAAGGCGATTGTATGTCTGGAGCGATAATCATTCCGGACAATTCACGACTCAACGATTTTGGTCGAGAGATCATTCGCGAACGCAAAATTCCTCTCGAAGGAAGAGATCTTCAGCGCCTGGCCCACGAGATTGGCGATTACAAAGAACGAGTACTTCGAATTAACGACTACACCAAAACGATCGTCGAAACGCTCTCGACTATCGATGAGCTGGAACTTTTCCACGTCTACCAAGGTGAAGGATCTGAAAACTATCGCAAAATTGCTAAAGATGAAAGTTGTTACGGTGGCGTAATCTCCTTTGTCCCCAAAGGCGATTTTGCTTCGTTCTACGACAACCTTCACCTTCCAAAAGGCCCGAGTCTTGGGGCTGACTTCCCAATCGTGATGCCCTACACCCAATTGGCTCACTGGGATCTGGTGAATGAACCGGAATTCACAACGCTCAAAAAAGTGGGACTCTCACCGTGGTTGTTACGGCTCTCCGTGGGCGACGACGATCCGCAAAAGACGATCGATGCAATCCGTGCCGCTGTGGAAAAGATGAAACAATAACGTGTAAAAGGGTCTCTTCGCAGGCCCTTTTTGTTTGAATAAAACTGTTTCACACAAAGAGAACTACAGTCAAAAAGCCAAAAAGGCTTCCTGAATTTTCTATTCAGGAAGCCTTTTATATAATGGGAAACGAACTATTTCACAGCGGATGATTTACTTGTTGCATTGCTATCAACAACAGCGGAATCAACTGAAATCACTGTGGGAACTTTCAACAGCGAACACCGAGTCTGAAGAGCAACTTCTGTGCGCCAACGAGCTTTCGCTTTCACCGTATCGGGAAGGAAAATTCGCGGTTCAGCAGAGACTCGAGGGAACAGCGACCCGCGATCCTGAATACCATTTCCATTGCGATCTTCAAACAGTGATACGGTATAACTCGCCGCTGGAATCTCTTCTGCAATGAGATCATTACTTACTCGTCTCAAAGGAATTGCCACCGAACTCCCACGAACCGTGTTCATCAGTTCCCACTGCCAGCCAAGATACTCGGTGCAGTTCGCATAGTTCAGCAGAAGTGACATCGCCAAATCTTTGTCATCGACAGTTTTAAAGGTCACGACAGAATCTGCAATCGCAACACCGCTTCCGTTCAATCCTTTAAACAGTTCTGGTTTTAGAACAATCGAAAGATTTTTACTCACCAAAAGTTTACCTTTTGCGCGGAACAGCAACTCTTTTTCCGGTGAACCAGCAAGAATCAACGGATAGCGATTTCCCGTAGAATCGGAAAATTCGAGCGTCGCCGTAAAGTTCACCGGATTGGACCAGCTGAGTTTCAATTGTGGTGCCAACGATTTTTCATTGATAATTTTCCAACCAAGAAATTTTGTTTTGATTGAATCCGAAGGCGGAACCGCATTAAATCGAACCGTGTCAGCAACAGCGGCAGTATACGGAAGAGTATCGTTTTTCGGCAAATTTTTACCCGCAGAAAAGCGATTCGGCCACCAGCAAATCAGATCGTACTGACCTGCAGGAATAGCAGTTTCGGTGGTCATTAAAATGGTACTACTGTCAGAAAGAATACGACTCGTTTTGATTATAATACGTTTCTGGGTCTCAGTCTGCACAATCGCAGCAGAATCGGGAATTCGCGAAGGTGCCACTATCCCAGTCAAAATTTCCGATGAAGCTTGAACAATTTTGCTGATTTTCCAGCGTGTCGTATCTGAAACTCCTTTAAAGAGAAGAATATCAGTTACGGTACCCGTTCCGACCAGTTTTGATTTTGGAAAATAGACGGTTTCACCGGGAGTCAAACGATTGTCACTATTCTTATCTCGAAAAGCAATGACGCTGTAGCTATTCTCATTGATATTTTCAAATTTGAAACGATCAAGAGAATCGCATTGAACGAGATAGTCCGGTTCTCCAAGAAGTGTCGTATCGAGAGTTGTATCAAGTCGTGCCGAGAAAAAAAGCGCCGCTTTCAGTGGCGATTTTTCAGTATCGTCCTCAGTAACCGCTCCACCAGTCATCGTGCCAGAATCAATTGAGCTTCCGGTTGAAAAGACACAATTCACCGGTTCTGCAAGTCTATTTCGATAAAAATCAGCAAGTTCACCATTAATATTGATATGATAGGTCGTATTTTTTGCAAATGAATCGTTGGGGGTAATCGTGATTTGCCGACGATCAACTTTTATTTCAAATCCACCGGAAATTGTAGGGTGAATAGTCACCGCTTTTTTTACAGAAACCGGTTCAACCCATTCATTAAATTCAACGATCACCGAACGATCAACGGGAACATTAATCGATTGCGATTGCGGTTTTACACGTAAAAATCGCGGTGAAGTCACATCGCCTTCGCCACCGCCCGGACTCCCCTGCTGGGCACATCCACCGAGAAAAAGAGCGATGGCGAGTGAAGATAAAAAGGTTCGCTGTATCATTGAAAATTTCATTTGAGATCAAGGTCCTTCAGTTGACGAATCTCTTCAACAGAGAGCGTTTTTTCTTGAGTAGTTACTTTTTTGAAAATACTAAATCCCGCTACAAATGTTCCGGCTGAAGCGCCGACACTCACGGTGATAAATACTAAAAGCACGCGAGTAAACACGTTTTTTCGGAATGTTTTAAACGACGCCATCGCCTCCGGAACCTGCTCAATGTCCTGAACTGTGGGTTTCTTGATCCACGCCTGAGCGATCCCCGCGAAAAAGCCAGCACCTAAAGCTGGATGCAGTGTCGTTATAGGGGCAACAATAAAGGAAATCAAAATGGTAAAAGGGTGAGCGAGCGCTGCAACAGCTCCCAATGCAGCCGCAGTTCCAGTGGTGAGAACCCAAATCAAAACCGTGGCTGTTCCAATGGCTTCACTTTTCGTAAACCCGTATCCAATAAGCGCAATAATCAAAATGGGAAGTATCCACGAAAGTGCCTGAACAAGAGGCAATTCTTTGGGGATAAATGTGATAGCATCGAGATCGTTATCTTCTTCAAACCGGCGAATAATTCCGGGAACATGAGCGGCACCCACAACGGCAAGTACCTTTTGCCCCGGCGCAGATTTAATCTTTTCCGCAAGATAGATATCCCGTTCGTCAATTAATGGGCGGCGAATCCCGGGAAACTGCTCGGCAAACTCTTCCATGGCGGTTTCAAGATGATCTTTATTTTTGAGACTTTCAACCATATCAGTATCGATATTTTCGGCTTTTGAAAAGAGCGACACAAGCACCGTCGAAAGGAAATTCATGCGCTGCCAAAAACCTAATAATCCCCAAATACGGCGAAGGGTAACTTCAATATTTCGATCCGCAAGAACCAGGTTGATATTGCGTTCTTCTGCTTCCGTAACACCCTGAATCATCTCAGCTCCCGGTGTTACTTCGAGCTCTTCACCGAGCTTGCGATAAAAAGATGTCATCATCAATTGAGCAAAAAGAAGCGGTACTTTTTTTTCTTTGAGAATTTTAAAGATATCCATCTTTTTCCATGATTCTCTGTCGCGGATCGACTTTAATCTCGATTCACACAGTTCTATACAGATAGAATCGGGATTGATTTCAGGAACAACATTTTTCACATCTTCAACACTTTGAGCAGAAACGTGAGCCGTTCCAAGAAGATAAAAATCGCGACCTTTATGAGAAACTACCGTTACCGATTCTGGGATATTCAAAATCACCTCACTGGAAATTGATTGTACGCTCGGAATATACAACGTGCACTACTTTACAGTTCTGTCCAAAAATCAATGGATTCTCTTTCCGTTACGATCGTATGTGCCGTAAACTATTTTACCGGTCTAATACAATTCAAGAGAAGGGATCACGACATGGCTGTTCGATCGAACAAAACGAATACTGGCATGATTCTCCTTATCACATTTCTCGGATTAATACTCGGCAGTTTTTTCTCTGTCGTAATTGATGCAATTCTTCATGCTTTTAATGCCGGAAGCGGTAATGTTCTGAGTCTTTTTACCGTTCCACTTACACTGGGAACACCGTTGAGCATTGGGTATCCAACTCCACTGGTTCTCGATCTGGGTGCTGTAAAAGGTCAGTTCGGTTTTCAGTTGAATATTAATGTCATGTCGATTCTTGGAGTGATTCTGTCACACAAGTTTTACAAGATGCACCAGTAAGGAGTCTATTGAATGTCTTTTTTTGATACGTCTGTTGCGGAGATAGTAAAAGCAGTTCAAAGTGGTACGGTTACTGCCGCGGAACTTGTAGAAAAATCGCTCGCTGCGATTGCTGAAAAAAACGAAGAGATTAATGCATTTATCACGGTCTGTTCAGATGAAGCACGAGCTCGAGCAAAAGAGATCGACGCTCTTTCGGCAGAACAAAAAAGTACCATGGTTCTCTGTGGAATTCCAATCGCGGTAAAAGACAATATCTCAACGAAAGGAATTCAAACAACCAGCGGATCTAAAATCCTCAAAGGGTATACACCACCTTACGATGCCGATTCGGTTGAACGAATCATCGCTGCCGGCGCAATTATCGTTGGTAAAACCAATCTCGATGAATTTGCCATGGGTTCAAGCAACGAAAATTCAGCGTATGGAATTGTTCGCAATCCACGCAACACCAATGCAGTTCCCGGTGGATCGAGTGGCGGAAGTGCTGCTGCTGTAGCTGCAGATATGGTTCCCCTTGCTCTGGGATCAGACACGGGTGGATCAATTCGTCAGCCCGCTTCTCACTGCGGTATTGTAGGAATCAAACCAACATACGGAATGGTTTCACGCTATGGTTTGATCGCCTATGCATCTTCCCTTGACCAGATTGGTCCTATGGGAAACAGCGTAGAAGACTGTGCACTTCTATTGTCAGTAATCGCCGGCGATGACCGTCGCGATTCGACAAATGCACGCAAAACCTACTCTAACGATGCATTTTCCTCTGTAAAAGGTAAAAAAATTGGACTTCCTGCGGAATATTTCGGCGAAGGACTTACCGATGAAGTTCGCGCAATTATTGATGAGAAAAAAGCAAAACTCGTCGAAGCGGGAGCAGAACTCGTAACTGTTCATCTCCCTCATGTTTCTCACGCAATTGCAACCTATTATGTAATTGCAACAGCAGAAGCATCATCAAATCTTTCCCGTTTTGATGGCGTCAAATTTGGTCACCGCGCCGAAGGTACGACTTCACTTATTGATATGTACAAAAAAACTCGTGCCGAAGGCTTTGGCGAAGAAGTTAAAAAGCGTATCATGCTGGGAACTTACGTTTTGAGTTCTGGTTACTACGATGCCTATTATCTCAAAGCCGCTCAAGTGAGAACATTGATCACTCAGGATTTTGAGAATGCCTTTAAAGAGTGCAATCTCATTCTTTCCCCCGTTACTCCCGCTCCAGCCTTTATGATCGGCGAAAAAACGAGCGATCCAATTCAAATGTATTTAACAGATATCTATACAGTTTCCGCCAATCTTGCAGGAATTCCCGGTATTTCGGTTCCCGCAGGTGAGGTTAATGGACTTCCAGTTGGCGCTCAGTTAATGGCACCAAAATGGGGCGAAAAAGGGATGCTTGATGCAGCAAAAATTATCTCGTAAGTTTACAAATTTAACTGCATTCCTTTTGGGAATGCAGTTTTTTTCTGGATGTGCCGGCAGTTCAACCGCACTGAGACCTTCCTACGCTGCACCTCAACCAACAACAGTTGCCATTTCAATACCCAAACCTAAAACATTGACACCTGCAAAACCTCAAAAATCAATTGTCGGAATCCCACTTGAATCTGCACATTGCGACTCTTCACAGCACGAAATAATAGCTGGAGAAATTACCAGCGGATTTATCGAAGGCGAAATCGGCGGAAGATATGTCGATAATGAATTCGGTTCTTATATCCGCGGTGAAGCAGATACACCAATCACAGAACAGGCTATTCAATATATAGGTTCGCGATACAAGTCTGGGGCAACAGGCCCAAATGCCTTTGATTGTTCTGGGTATGTATGGCGTGTTTACAGCGAAGTTGGAATTGATATCAGTCGTGCTTCTTCAGGGGACTACTTCAAAAAAGGTGAAAAAGTCGACCGACACGAAGCTATTCCCGGCGACATGATTTTTTTCCGTGAACGAGGAAGAATCAATCATGTAGGAATCTATCTTGGTTCAGACAAATTTATTCACTCAAGTTCCGGACGCGGCGTTATCGAAAGTTCTATGGACGATGATTATTGGAAACCAAGAATCGCAGGATTCCGCCGATTCGGATCGTAATGTAGTTCTTTAAAAAAGGTGATTCTATGCCATCCCAGACGATTCTCTCAGTACTTGAATGCATAGAAAAGTGTCAATGGAAATCAGTAAAATCGATGCTGGCGCGCATTGCTGCGCCAGACCTCAAAGACATCCTTTTTCTCGTGGGCGAACACGAGAGAGGGCTCATTTTCCGATTCCTCACCCGAAAAAAAGCTGCTGAAGTTTTCACATATCTCGACCCTGAAGAACAAGATATGGTTCTTCACACACTGACAGCTCAAGAGACTCGCCAGATTCTTGCCGCCATGCCACCGGATGACCGAACTCTTCTCCTTTCAGAACTTCCATCAGAAGTTACTCTTCGACTTTTCAATCTGCTCAACAGCGACGACCTTGAAGAAGCGCGGATGCTACTCGGATATCCCGAAGAGAGCGTTGGCCGCCTTATGAGTCCTGATTATGTTCGTATCAGAGAAGACTGGAGCGTCAAACGCGCATTAGAGCATATTCGTTTTTATGGAAGAAGCATCGAAGAATCGGTCAACCTTATCTACGTTGTAAGTGACGAAGGTGTCCTTCTGTTCAGTGTTCGCTTGCGCACTCTTATTCTCGCAGATCCCGATGACATTGTGAAAGATCATGCCGATTACGATGGAAATATTTCAATATCAGCACTTTCAGACCGCGAAAAAGCAGTAATGCTCATGCAAAAATACGACATCATGGCCCTTCCCGTTCTCGATTCAGAAAATGAACTCGTGGGCATTGTAACGTTCGACGATATCATGGACGTCGCCGAAGAAGAAGCCACAGAAGACATCCACAAATCAGCTTCTGTCAACCCTTTAAAAATTGGGTACCACAGAGCAAGTGTCAGAGATCTTTACACAAAACGCGTTGGTTGGCTACTAATACTTGTTGTTCTAAGCATACTCTCTTCGAGTGTCATAGCCGGATTTGAAGATAAACTTGCGAAAATGACCATCCTTTTTGCATTTGTGCCACTCCTTCTCGGGGCAGGAGGAAACGCCGGATCACAAGCATCAACACTTGTAATTCGCGCACTTGTCACCGGCGACATTGATCTTCAAGACATTATGTCGACTGTATTTAAAGAAATCGGTGTCGGTCTTCTTCTTGGGATTACCCTCGGTGCGGTAGCTGCAGGAATTTCATATTTCAGAGCAGATGGAACAAGCGACATTGCGTTAACGGTAGGGTTATCAATGAGCATTATTATTCTTGTTGCCAATCTTATTGGCATGTCATTTCCTTTTCTACTTTCCAAAGTTGGAATTGACCCCGCAGTAGCAAGTGCTCCTCTTATTGCAACATTAACCGATGTAACTGGATTAATTGTTTATTTTTCAATTGCTGTTTTTGTGATTGGATTGTGATTGGATTGTAGTTGCATTTTTGTATTTTAGTAACAAATGATTGACAAAAAACCTCGAGATGAAAGTAATCATCACAAGTGATTAATTTATCGATAGGTTTAAAAACAAATAAGAAAAATGGTTATTTTAAACACTTCGCTGAAGTTTGGAGCTTCTATGAACAAAATTATCTATACTGCCGCAGTTGCTGTTGCAGTAATGACCACAGCAAGTTTCGCTGCTGATGCAAAAATCAGTGCGAGTACTGACAACGCAACAAGTGTTAACCGATATGGACAGGTGGGGCTGATCAATACGCATGGGGCTCAGACCTTAGGTAAAGGGCGTTTTGTTTTTAACATGTACGGAAAAGCTGCATTCGATAAAAGCAATGGAACAGACAATAATTTTGTCAAAAATGTATACCTTGTAAATCCAAATGGCACATACTTTGACGCAGATGCTAATGCAAACAGAGAGTATGCAATGGCAACTATGGATGTTGCAATTGCGATGGGAATCACCTCATTCCTTGACATGTCAATTATGCAGCCTATTTATCTTGACTGGAAACACTCTGTTACATTTGTAAATGGTGAACAGTGGCAGACTGGGAATAAAGATAAACCACAAGCCGGTGCTGGAGATATGTCCATTGGATTGAAAGCTCAATTTCCTTTTAATAATCAGCATTTTTTTGACATGTCAGTATATGGAGCAATTACAGTTCCTACAGGAGATGCTTCAAATGGTCGGTTTGTTCGCAATAGCTACTATATAAGCAAGGATAGTGTGGGTGTCCCAGAAGCGTTCTATACCATCAGCTCTGGTGACGCGAAAAAAAGCACCGTGGATATGAAAATGCTTTGGACGTGGGACTTCAGACAAGTAAACTCTGCAGTTCCAGTACTGTTCCATACGAACTTCGGTATCAAATTCACTACAAACCCACGAACCGAGCACGCATTTTCGCTTAATTCAGGAGTCGAAGTTCGACCAGCTGACTTCCTTGATCTATTCGTAGACTTTAGCGCTGAACCAAGAATCAACTCTGTTTCCGGCAAAAAATATTTCAGCCCTGTTGTTGTTGATTCAACAGAAATCACAAGAGGTTTGTCTTCAGATCCAATCAGACTTACCCCTGGTATTAAATTTCTTCTCCCTGGTGGGTTCAACCTATCCGGTGGTGCTGATTTCAGCTTTGCAAAAGAGTCCGGTTTCTTCCAGAAGCAATTGGTTACAACATCTAATGAGAATAATGGAACCGTTCACTATGTCGTGATCGAGACTGCAGTTGAGCCAAAAGTATCATTTTCTGGTGCAATTGGCTGGAATGGTTTCGTAATCCCTCAAGACCGTGACAATGACGGTATCGTAGACAAACAGGATATTTGTCCAGATCAACAAGAAGACCGCGATGGC
The DNA here is from genome assembly GCA_020726425.1 of Fibrobacter succinogenes. Taxonomy (GTDB): domain Bacteria; phylum Fibrobacterota; class Chitinivibrionia; order Chitinivibrionales; family Chitinivibrionaceae; genus JAIFMU01. The sequence continues at coordinate 11,311 of DYSA01000035.1, forward strand.
TACATGGATACTGACGGATGTCCGGATCTCGACAATGACAACGATGGTGTTCTCGATACTGAGGACAAATGTCCAATAGTTGTCGGACCTGCTATGAACAACGGTTGTCCAGTTGAAGACCGCGATGGAGACAAGATCAAAGATACTGATGATCTGTGCCCCGATGTTGCTGGCCTTGCAGAATTCTTCGGATGTCCGAACCCAGACCGCGATGGCGACCGTGTACTCGATTCATGGGTAACAGAACAGGGACTCGCGCATCGTTATGCCGAAATCGGTTCTGGTGTTGACAAATGTCCTGAAGAAAAAGGTTCAATTGATAATAGTGGTTGTCCCGTTAACGACAAAGATGGTGACGGAATCACAGATGCTGAAGATGCATGTCCTGAACTCTTTGGTATTACGCAATTTGGTGGATGTCCAAATCCTGACCGCGACGGTGACGGAATTGCCGATCCTTGGGTTGCTGAACTGGGAATGTCTGCTCGTTTTGCTGCTATGGCAAAAGGTTTTGACAAATGTCCAGAACAGCCAGAAACTGTTAATGGTTTTGAAGATGAAGATGGATGTCCAGATGTGAAAGAAGAGCCTAAAGCTCAGGAAATTCAGCGTGGGAACATCGTTCTTCGTGGTGTAAACTTCGAAACAGGTAAAGCGATTCTTACCAATGATTCATACAACACTCTTGATAAAGTGGTTGAATCAATGAAAGAGTGGCCTGAGATAAAGATCGAAGTGAGCGGCCATACTGACAATGTTGGTAGTGCAGAAGCAAACAAACGTCTTTCGTATAACCGTGCAAAAGCCGTTATGAATTACTTCGTTCAGCAGGGAATTCCAGAATCTCGCCTCCGTGCAATCGGTATGGGTATGGAATCTCCAGTTGCAGAAAACACTACAGCGGATGGCCGAGCGCTTAACCGCCGTGTCGAATTGAAACGCATAGACTAACGTTGAGTAGTTGTAAAACTACGTTTTACTCTATACTGCTGCTCCCGATTATTTCGGGAGCAGCAGTTTCTCTTTCCGGCAATGACATTACCCTTCAGCCGTCACTAACAGCTAACTCACTTAGAATAGAGTCATCTCTACATTCTCGCTTTGATACCAAGCATTCATCAACTACCACTCCCCTCGATGGAACAATCACTCTCTCCATCGCTCCTGACAGCAACACTCAATTCTCTGCAACCTCACATTTATTTGCTGACATTTCCAACAATTTCTACCAAACGGGATTTGGTGATATTACTTTTGCATTCACTTACAAGATACAAAACAATTCATTCCTAGAAACCGTGTGCGGATTGGCAAACTCAATCCCACTCTACTCTCAAGAATTCCAAACCACTCCCCGATACAACATGCTTTCAGACGCTACATCAGCCTATAGTTCATGCTATTACACAGTGCAACCACTAATCGGAGTTCAGATGGGGAGATCATCAAAACTCCTACATGCAAAGCTACTATTTCAACCTGAAATTATTGCAATGCCATCAGAACCGGTAATTTTTCATGGGACAATGTCATTTGCATTTTTCCCCCAAAGAAGAGTGTCACCACTTCTCACACTTTCAGGCTCAATCGCCAGCAACGACGTACAAAAGTCCCATCCCGAAGACTCACTATCGATTCGGATAACCCCATCAATACTCTTTTCTTCACAAAAAAAAATCGATATTCGCACTGATTTTACTTTTGGCATCGGTTC
>DYSA01000471.1 GCA_020726425.1 Fibrobacter succinogenes
GAGATGATCGGAAGCCCTGTTAACAGTAGGTCATCTGGTTGTTACGCTACCAAGAATTTATGTTTTGTTGTACCCCTTGACCTCGTCACAGGTAAAATCAACATTGATTTGGGTCAAACTGAAAAAATTAACACGAGAGAGGAGAAACATTTCTTGAGGTAGATCTTTGCTGTATAAGTGAATTTGGAAAACCTTAAATTTCCGGTGAAAACATATATTACACGTGAAAAAAAACAGTGTAAATTCCGTTTCATTAGTACAAACAATTACACTATAACTCATTAATTTAGGAGATTTTCATGGCTACTATTATAGACTCAGTCACCGGCTTTGCATTGGGAAATCCCGATCAACTTCCCTTCGCAACCACCGAAACTGTATCCCTTGCCGATGTTCAAGAGGCGCTCAAACCGATGATCCTTTCAGCTTCGGGCTGGAGAAAAGTGTTCGCTCTTGGCGGCGATGAAGAGTCAACGACTGCGGAAATTTCTCCGGCAGATACGGTTCTTTCTGCGGCCATGGGGAAAGTGTTCGCCGATTTCGTGAAAGAGAAAACAGGGAAATCAAATCCCGAAGTGGTACTCGCTCAAGATAGCCGCCACACGGGAACAACGATTGCCGATACCATGATCCGCGTTCTTCTCGCCGAAGGTTGCACGGTTCAGTATCTCTTTATCTCTGCGGCTCCGGAAACGTTCTGCTATACCAAAATGGATTCAAAGGCCGATGGATTTGCCTATATTTCTGCCAGTCACAATCCGATTGGACACAATGGTGCAAAGTTTGGCCTCAAAACTGGCGGTGTGATCGATGGTTCGCAGGCGGCACCTCTCATTGAAAAGTACAAAGCGGTTCTTGGTTCACAAGAGAGTATCGATTCGCTCGTTGCCACAGCAAATTCAGCCGAACCATTGGCGGTAAAATCGGTATACGATACCTCTTTGAACTATCGCAAAGCAGCTCTGGCGGCGTACACAGCCTTTACCAATGAAATTATTTCTGGAACCACCGATCTTGCTGAACAGCAGGCGTTCTTGGCTAATCTCAAATCTAAAATTGAAAAAAATGGATTTGGCATTGTGGCGGAGTTCAACGGTTCCGCACGGGTGCTGACTATCGACAGCGACTATCTCAACTCAATTGGCGTAAAAGTAAAACGAGTAAACGACAAAGCTCGCGAAATAACTCACCGAATTGTTCCCGAAGGCCGCAGTCTTAATCTGTGTAAAGAGGTTTTGGAAAACGAATACAAAACGGATTCAACATTCGCTCTTGGGTTTGTTCCGGACAACGATGGGGATCGTGGAAACGTGGTGTTTTACAATACGGATCTTGGTGAAGCGGAAATCATTGAAGCGCAGACGGTTTTTGCAATTTCTGTTCTCGCAGAACTGGCTTCGCTGTACTACAACGGAAAAGAGCCGGGCAAAGTAGCGGTTTGTGTCAACGGACCAACGTCGATGCGGATCGATGAAATTTCCCAGTGCTTCGGTGCACAGACGTTCCGTGCCGAAGTGGGCGAAGCAAATGTGGTGAATCTGGCAACTCTTAAACGGGAAGAGGGATATACTGTTCGGATTCTGGGCGAAGGTTCTAACGGCGGAAATATTACTCATCCTGCGGCGGTGCGCGATCCGCTCAATACAATCTCGGCAATTATGAAGTTGCTCATGCTCACCAGCGAAGGATCAGTTCCGGGGCTCTTTGAAATCTGGTGTCAGAAAAGCAATCAGATGGAGAAATACAAATCTGATTTCACTCTTGCGGACGTGATTAAAACACTTCCTGCATATATCACGACGAGCGCCTACGAAGATCGCGCGTTGTTTATAATTACCAGCACGAATCACGGAACGCTCAAAACAAACTACGAAACAGTATTCGCTCAAGAGTGGGAACACAGAAAAGCCGAACTAGCATCGAAATACGATATCACCAGTTGGATAGAACACAATCTTGAAGGCACTAAAGAGGTTGAAGGAGTGGGGCCTCAAACAAGAACCGGTAAATGTTCCGGTGGATTCAAGATTGTTCTGAAAGATAGTGCAGGCAAAAATTCGGCGTACATGTGGATGCGCGGATCCGGCACAGAACCGGTGTTCCGCGTTTTGGTCGATTCAAAATCGTTCGATGCGGAAAAAGAGGCGTATCTTCTCGATTGGCATACCTCAATTATTCGCAAAGCCGATTTGATGTGAGTTCGCGTTGTTGAATCGATTTATTGAAATTGTCTTACTAAAAAACTCGTTCCCAGCGTCCTGAGACTGTGCAAGAATTGTGTATTGAAAACCAAATTTCGGTAGGGACACGGCGTGCCGTGTCCGAGGTGAGATATAAGTAACTGACGTTACGCACCCAAGCACATTTTACAAAAAGTGGTATACTGGTGTAGTGTAAAAAC
>DYSA01000472.1 GCA_020726425.1 Fibrobacter succinogenes
TGCCTTCAAGTTTGCCTTCAAGTTTGCCTTCAAGTTTGCCTTCAAGTTTGCCTTCTTCTTTATTTCGCTGAGCAAATTTATCTACTGCGGTTGCCAACATAGAATCTCCTCCTTTTAATTCTGCAAATAATTCGATAGTAAACTCTTTCATCTCTTCAGAGGAAACAAAGCCGTACATCCACCGTTCAACAGCTTCAATTAACTCAGGAATTTCATCCTTTAAGAGCCGAATCACCGTATTAAAATACTCTTTCAAATCCCTTTCGTCACTGTTTTCTGTATAAAAAATTGCCGCCACAGCATTCTTTATACCGATCAGCGATTCGTTTGAAAACTCATTTTCTGCGATTTTGAAATAACTAAATTGAGGTATAAAGTTACGCGCAATTCCATAACTCTCAATAAGATCCTGCGCAGACACCGGGGCCGTCCATTTCGGATCGCCATTATATAGCACAATGGGAAAAACAGCCGGAAGCTTTTTGCGCCGACTGCCAAAGTTTTTCGTTAGATCACTATAGAATTCACAAATATAGCGAAGAATCCGGAGTGCCATCCAGTAATCGCTAGAAGACTGAAATTCGAGGAGGAGATAAATGTACGCCTCCTTGCCCCGATAGAGAACTTTGTAAATGAGATCTGATTCTCTTCGCTTCTGATCACGAGTAACAAAACTCTTGTCCACTCGCGCAAGTGTTGAGAAGTCCAGATCTTTAACAAAATCGAGAGGTACAAAGCTTTCGAGTAACTCCTGAACCATCTTTGGGTGAGAAAACAGTTCTTTATATCCAAGATCGTGATTGGTTGCCATAGTTCCTCCTGAAGTTTCAGATAGTGTGCCACTGTCATTCAAAATGTTCAATAAAAAAGGCGAACACACGGTTCGCCAGAATGATTCGCAAAAACGACTAGGCGAACACACGGTTCGCCACTACGGTTACAACAACGCGCAGATCTCTTCGCTGGTGTCTTGGTCAACCAACATCGGTTTGCCCGCTTCAACAACGATCTTTTCTACGCCGGTGATACAACTATCGATGAACGGCTGCCAATCGAATTTCTTTTCGTACTCGGTACACTTTTCGATCTTTGGTGCCGTGGCGGGACTTTTGGGTAGGAACACGGTACAACAATCTTCGAAGGGGCGAATCGAAATATCAAAGGTGTTAATTCTATTCGCCACTTCGATAATTTCCGTTTTGTCCATACAAGCAACAGGACGAATCGTGGGCATGGTGATCACCGAGTTGATCGTGTACATACTTTGTGGAGTCTGAGATGCCACCTGTCCGAGCGATTCACCATTCGACAAGAGCTGACAGTTGATCCGGCGAGCAACACCTTCGGCGATGCGGTACATCATCCGGCGCATGATCGTCATTCCGTAGCTGTCGGGAATATGAGTGAAAATTTCCTTTTGAAGGGAAGTAAACGGAACCAAGTAGACCACGAACCGGCCGTTCGGCATATAGTGAGCGAGCTTTTCTGCGATATCCAGAACTTTCTGGCGAGCTCGCGGCGAAGTGTACGGCGGCGAATCAAAATGAACCGCTTCGACCTGAAGTCCCCGTTTCATCATGAGATAGCCCGCCACGGGAGAATCGAGTCCGCCCGAAAGCATGAGCAGCGATTTTCCGTTGAGCCCAATCGGAAGACCACCGGCTGCGGGATGTTCACGACTCACCACATAACTGCGATCAGTGTGAACCAATATTTTTATTTTTATATCGGGCTTGTCGAGATTGATTGGAACACAGGAGTTATCAGCGATGTAGTTTCCTACAATCTGGTTGATCTGCGGAGAACCGAGGGGAAACCGTTTATCAGACCGTTTCGCCAAAATCTTGATACTCTTTCCGTCGTTCTCGATCGTTTTTATAACCGCAAGGGTCATCGCCTTGATCGATTCAATTTCACTTTCACAGCCGCTATAGAGTTGGTACGAATGAAGTCCAAACACAAAGTCGAGCTGTTTCAAGACCGGTTCGTGATCGATATCGTTCAAGAAAATGTTTATGTGATCATTATCTTTGTGATATTTCAGTTCCGGAAATGCGGCCAACTTGTTTTTTACGGTGAGAAGGCAACGGTCGATAAAGCGATATCGGTTTTTCCCCTTGAGAAAGAGTTCGCCGAATTTGAGAATAATTCCATCGTATTTCATGCTATTCCTTTGATTGTTCATTTCGGCGGGTAAAATAGTTAATCGTCACAACGAATCAATGAAGCAATGAAGCAACAAAATGATCATACCGGTAGGCAGTTGTTATTGCTTCGCACCCCAAATATGTCATCTTCTACTAAAACGACAAAGTGATTAAACGACTTAACGAAATTGAATTACGTTTTGTATAACTACTCAGGT
>DYSA01000473.1 GCA_020726425.1 Fibrobacter succinogenes
TTGTGTTTGTGAACTTTGACACTTATTCCATACAACACCGAAAATAAAAAAGGTGGTTGTTTTAAACAGCCACCTTTATAAGTAATCGAATATTCGCAATTTTACAGGGTAAATGCACTCAACTCGGTCAGGGGGAAAAATCGAGTTATACTATTAGGTGAAACTTCCAGATTAGTATACAAACGATCAATGTCAGCATCGGTTCTATCGGGAGAGTAGTGGAAAAAACCCACTTCTTTGCAATTTGCAGCATTGCTCAACTCAATCACATCTTCAATGGTCGAGTGTCCCCATCCACGAACCGCAGCGTACTCTTTTTGAGTAAATTGAGCATCGTGAAAGAGCAGATCTGCATCGCGACAGAACTCAACGTAGTCTTCAAAGGGGCGACCTTCGGGATATTCATGGTGAAGTTCATTATCGCTGAGAAGGACAAACGTCTTGCCATTCTCTTGAATTTTATAGCCAAGACCACCGTGATTAGGATGATTGATTCGAATAGTAGTTATCGTCAACGAACCAATCGCGAAAACGCTTTCGCCAATCGTTTCAAATACAAATTTCGCTTTGATTTCATGGCCATCAAAACTTACCGGTGAATAAGGAGGAGTCATCATGTTGCGGAACGCTTGTTCTGCCCCATTAACACCTTCTAAAAGAGGACCGTACATTGATATTGCTTGAGACTTATCATAGATAGGTTTGAAAAACGCAACACCTACAATATGATCGAGATGATAATGAGTAAAAAAGAGATGAAGCGGCTGCGGAAATTTACCTTTATTTTCGGCGACCAGACGGTTCCCAAAGGTTTGAATCCCCGTTCCGGCGTCAATGATTACAATTTCCCCAGAAGCGGCGGTAATTTGAACGGAAATAGTATCACCACCAAAGCGGCTAAACTCTTTTCCACCTCTTGCTATCGATCCTCGTGTTCCTGCACATTCAATAATCATGAGACATTGTCCTGTGATTTTTTATATTCGGTTGATAAGCGAATATATAACTAATTCTTTCACGAGAGAAAACAAAAAACCAACAATATGCGTTTTTCGTAATTTACATCACAAAGGCAACATGAATTAACTATGTTGCCCTCTTTTATTTTCCGTAAAAAATGTCGCGAACTAGATATCGCCACAATTCAAAACGCTCCAACGATTCATAAAGTCAAGCAACTCTTCGCGTTTGGGAGAGCGACATTCACGAACATAGAATCCCGAAGTACATACACCAACCGCAATTGCTTCGTGACCTGTGAGTCCAGCCATCCAAGCATTACAGAATCCAGAGTTGAAATTGTCACCAGCTCCGGTTGTCAACTTTGGTTTCTTTGTATATGGCCCATCAATCCAAACATTATCAACTCCATCAGCAACCGCTGCACCAGCAATTGGGTGAATAACGATGACCGAGAGTTTCAACGCAACTCGAAGAGCTTCTGCGCGTTTTACGAAATCCTCTTCGTTGATACCATAAATATCTGCAATCTGAACAGATTCATTTTCGTTGAGCCCGAGAATTACATCGGCGTGATTCTGAAGCTTCGTGATCAATTCACACACTTCTTTAATATCACTTTCAAGACGTTTTGCGGGATCTGCAAGGTCAATGAAAACACCAGGACGATTTGCACATTCGCCCAAAAGTTCGGTAAATCCTTTGAGCATTGAGTTATAGTTAGGAAGTTCAGTCCAGTTAGTAAATGCAAGAAGTTTTGCTTCTTCTGCCATCGATTTGAGTTTCTCTTTTGACGCAAACTTAAGGAGAGTATCCCAATTTACATCAACGAGATTGTTCATTTTTGCCATCATGAGTTTTCCATCGTCAAACTCAAGAGCATCGGTGCGGCCCGGATCGGTAAGCGTGATAACACTGGCACATCTTTCAGCAAACTCTTTATATACAGGATGAATATCTCCGGTACCAAGTGCTCCTATATAATCGATAGAGTACCCTTGAGCTACCAGTGCATTTGCCATAATTGGGCCATTGCCCCCAAGTTTAACCTGCTGTGGAACAAATTCGATATTGGCGCTTAAACCTGAAGCGGCAGTAATTTTCTGTCCAAATTCGGTGATTGTTTCAATGCGTGTAAATTCAGAATCACTCTGGCGTTCACGAACTACATGAATGATTTCATCGATAAATCCATCAAATCCAACAACAACTTTTTTCGAATCCTGTTTTGCTTTCAGACTTTCTGCAGCCTGTTTTACGATAGCAGCTTGTGCACTCATTCTCTCTCCTCAAGATTGCATTTTCAGCAAGAATTCCCATTTTAACCGCTAAAATAGTTTCCGCGATACTCACATTGGCAACTTCGGTTGGCCTTGAATCAATCAATTTTTCTCGTGTA
>DYSA01000474.1:0-1153 GCA_020726425.1 Fibrobacter succinogenes
TATCAAAAGTTGCTTTTCCGTTTTTCATGAAACTCTTTTGCAACGGCACAATTATTTGCAAGAAGTTCATCCAATTTTTCAAAGAGGGCAGAACAATCTTCGGTGCGATAGGTTTCGAGCGTCGCTTGATATTCGGGAATAAAATAGAGAAATGAGGCGATTTTTTCACGACTCACTTCGCGGCAGTTTTTCCCGTAATTGAGATTTTCGAGAAAAATCCCGTTCACTTCCTGTTCGAACTGACCTTTCATAGGCATGGCGAAATAGGGTTTTTTAAGGAACAGTGATTCGGTCAGTAGAGTAAATCCCGCCGTGGCCATAATCGCTTTCGCCGATGCAAAGTCTTTTGTAAATCCCGCTTTACTAAACGGTTTATAGGAAATATTCCCAACGGTTTCATCGCGGTCGTACCCGTAGACGATAAAGGTTTCCCGCGGGAACGTTCCGATCATTTCAAGGAAAGTTTCAAATCCGCTGGTGAGGTAGACAAGAATATGTTCGCCCGTGGAAGGTGTAATTGCTCGCACATCTTCGCGAAGGATCGGGGGAAAAAAGAACGTATGATCATTTTTTGATTCACCGTAATAGAATGTAGTTACCAGTGATACATCGGGGCGTGGCACCATAGATCGAATGACAGCCTTGGTCATCTCCTTATCGGCGATAAACTCCGATGGGCAATCGTATTTCATATAGCGAAGGCGATGCTGGTTGTCGATAGTTATCAACGGAAGATCATAGTGATTCGCGAAATAGGCACTTACTGGTTCAAAATCGGTAATAACGCAGTCTGGTTGGAAATCTTTGAACAGTTCATGGCGGATAAGTCGTCCTTTTTCAAATCCTTGAGGAAGGCGGGTGAGATTATCTTGAAATGTTTCAAGAAGATCTACTTTATTATCGAAACTGGCGATGTGAAGGCCTTCAGTTTCAGTGACATCGAATCGATCTTTGAGATTGCGATATCCGCGATCATACGAGATGATTTTGACGTCATGCCCTTGCGATTCAAGGTATGAAGCAACAACTTCGGCGCGAGAAGAGTGTCCGGAACCTTCGCCAGAAACACCATATACAATTTTGGCCATTGAACAATCCTTTTGTTTATGAAATTCAAATTCCCGTAAAATAAACTATTACCTCATTCAAATTT
>DYSA01000474.1:1253-2357 GCA_020726425.1 Fibrobacter succinogenes
TTACACTCGATCAGTGGCAAATCTCGTTGCTTCGATGGCAAAGCGCATGAGAATAGATACACAAAAAAATTCGCGCAATGTGAGCATTGTGCTTGCGCCACACACTCCTCTTGCAAAAGCGCGCGCTAACACGGCGACTCTCAAACACAACAGATTGATTTGCATAGAATCGCCCAATTCTGTGTGAGTTCTGTGTGCTTACAGAAAAGAAACAGCCTTCAAACAGAGCACACATGAGAATCACCGATATTTTCTGTGTTGTTAAATGAACTGTTTTTTACAAATTTTTACAAAACTCTCTGGAGGATTTTTATGATCTCGTGGAAAAAAAGAACCGCTGCAATCGCTGCACTTACTTCACTTGCATTTCTTGCGGGATGTAACAAAGCGGACGATTCAATCGCCGCACCAGTTGATACCACACCTGCTTCAACAGTAAAACTCATCTCTACTCCAACATTGACCGATGCGTCAATCAAACCAGGTGACACTCTTTCACTTGACTCTTCGATCGTGTACACTCTTGACGGTTTTGTTTATGTTGAAGATGGTGCAGTTCTCACCATTCCTGCGGGAACAGTAATCAAAGGTAAAGCGGGACAGGGCGAAAACGCTTCAGCACTGATCGTTGCAAAAGGCGGAAAACTCTACGCTAACGGAACTGCGGAAAAACCAATCGTTATGACAGCGGCAATTGATGACATCGCCGACAACAACGACCTCGCTGCGGATGCAAAAGGACTTTGGGGCGGATTGATTCTTCTCGGTAAAGCACCAATCAACACCAAATCAGGTGCTGGCCAGATCGAAGGAATTCCTCCAACAGATAGCCGTGGTCAGTACGGTGGTCTTGATGATAAGGACAACAGCGGATCAGTTCGCTATATCTCGATTCGTTACGGCGGAACAAACATTGGTAAAGACAACGAAATCAACGGCCTTACACTTGGTGGTGTCGGTAATGGAACAAAAGTTGAATACGTTGAAGTGTACAACAATGCCGACGACGGCGTTGAATTTTTCGGTGGAACAGTAAACACAAGCAACATGCTTGTCGTTGGTTCAGATGATGACTGTTTCGACTGGGATCAGGGATTCCGTGGT
>DYSA01000036.1 GCA_020726425.1 Fibrobacter succinogenes
GAGAAATTTCTGGTGGGGTTCCTCTCTCCATCGATCTATCTCAATTTTCTTCAATGCAGATTCTTTATCGCGTTGAAAAAAATAGTTTCTGTGGAAAGAGCATTGAATCAGGCATTCTTACCTTTTGATCTGTAGTTGAGCCCGTTGTTGTGCAATTCCTTATCGGTTCCCTGCGGAAGAAATTCTGTGGGGCTTTTTTCGTTAATGGGGAGTGCTGTAACTATTTTTGGGAAACTATTCATTTGGGACGGAGTTTTTATGAAACATATTCTGTATGCGGCACTTGTTTTGATTATTTCTTCCTGTGGCAGCGATGAGGAAGAGGGTGTGAATCCTATTGTTTCTGCAAAATCGGTGTCCGGTCCGTTTGATGTTCTTGTCTATAAAGGCGGCGTTGCGTCGTTTGCGGTTTCCGCTGAAGGTTCCGATTTGAAATATCTGTGGTATAAAAATGGTGTTGCCGATAGTTCGGATGCCGGTCGAAGTGCCAGTTATACGGTCGTGCCCGGCAGTGCTGATTCTGGAGATCTTTTCCGTTGCTACGTGTACAATGTGAACTCAAAAGGTGAAGTGACCAGTTCTTTTACCTCGGCTGAAGGGATGCTGTCGATTATCGAACCACCAGTTATTCAGCGGCTTGATGGGATGGTGTTCGTTCCCACTCACGAGGGGCCTTTTGTTTGCGGGAGCGAAGGGGAATTTTCCTCCGGGAACGAATCTCCTGTGCACTCGGTCTTGTTGAGTCATTCGTTTTGGATGGATTCAGTTGAAGTAAGCAAGTCGCTGTTTTCAAAGGTAATGAAAAAGATGAGCCCTATTGTTCATTATTCTATGCCGTGGGGGAGTAGTTCCGTTGGCGGGCCTGCTACGGATATAAGTTGGAATGATGCGGTAATGTATTGCAATGCCGTTAGTCGAATGAACGGTGTTGATTCGGCTTATGAGTATACCGTTACTGTTGCAGTGGATACGAACGGTTCGATTCTTTCTTTGAACGATTCACTGTTAATAAGAGTTGTTGATGGGGTGAAGGATAGCGTTCGTGTGGGAATCTTGGATACGTTTGTAATTATTCCCGCTGATACAATCTTACCCGTGGTCACGGGAGGGAGCATAGAAATTACTCCCGTTGAAACACTTCTTGTGGTTCCTCATTATGGATATGCTCTCAAGAATGTGCGAGCTCGTACGGAAATGTTTGATAAAGTGGGCGTGTGCCGCCTTCCGACTGAGGCAGAGTGGGAGTTTGCCGCTCGCGCTCGTTCTGGGGCGAACTACTATTGGGGTGTTGACGTGAATCAGGACTATTCGTGGTATAAAGATAATAGTGCTGGTGTTGTTCATGTCAGTGGAACGTCAAAACCGAATCTTTATGGTTTGTACGATATGTCCGGAAATGTGTGGGAGTGGTGTTCTGATTTTTATGGCAACTACGGAGCCAGAGATGTGTCAAATCCCGTGGACCCACTAACGGGAACAAGTCGCGTCCTTCGCGGTGGAAGTTATCAGGATCTGGCTTCGTATGTTCGCAGTTCACAGCGTGGGAGCAAGGATCCTGCATCTCGTTCACCTATTGTGGGGTTTCGGACAATTCGCATTGCTGAGGGTAAATAGTACTCATAAATGGGTAAAAAGTACAACTTTTGGGCTTGATGAGTTTCCCAGTTTTCTTTTGTTGTGCATAAACTATTTTGGATTCATAAAGTATACACGCAGTGCGTGGCAAATTCAGGAGTTTTTATGGGATTTATATCGACTCTCTCTAAGATTTTTGGGACCAAACAGGATCGCGACATGAAACGGATTCGTCCGATTCTCGAAAAAGTTAATTCTGCATGGGATTCAATCAAAGGCCTTTCCGACGAACAACTTCAAGGGAAAACGGCGGAGTTCAAGAGTCGTATTGCGTCAGGTGAAACTCTCGATTCTCTTCTTCCGGAAGCATTTGCAGTAGTGCGTGAAGCGACTCACCGCGTTCTTGGTGAACGCAAAGTCTTTGTTGATCCGGTCACTGGCAAAGAAACACGGTTTATGGCTCACTTCGACGTGCAGGTAATCGCCGCTGTAGTTCTCCATCAAGGGGGAATCGCGGAGATGAAAACCGGTGAAGGTAAAACTCAGGTTGGACCGATGGCGGCATATCTGAATGCGTTAAGTGGGAAAGGCGTTCATGTTATTACGGTGAATGACTATCTTGCAAAACGTGACAGTGAGTGGATGGGGCAGATCTTTGGGTTCCTTGGACTGACTGTTGGCTGTCTTGATAAAACCGATGCCGGTTCGTTTGAACGTCGTTCAGCGTATGAATGTGATATTACCTATGGTACCAATAATGAGTTTGGTTTCGATTATCTTCGCGATAATATGGCGGTTGATAAAGACAACTGTGTGATGCGTGAGTTGAATTTCTGTATCATTGACGAAGTTGATAATATCTTGATCGATGAAGCTCGTACACCACTTATTATTTCTGGTCCAACCAATAAAAACAATCGCGAATATGAAGAGTTGAGTCCTGCGATTCATCGCCTTGTTGCTGTTCAGAAAAAGAAAGTTTCTGAAATCGTTGCACAGATTAAACCGTTCATCGAGAAAAATTCTTTTGATGCTGATTTTGGTAAATTGATGCTCGTCCTTCAAAAGGGTGATCCGAAAAATCAGTTTTTCCTCGATACTATTAAAATATCAGGTGTCGGCAAAGCAATGAAATCTGTCGAAGCTACATACCTTCAAGAGAAAAAGCTGCATGAGCTTACCGATGATCTCTATTACTCAATTGATGAGAGTGGTCATTCTGCAGAGATGACCGAAAAAGGTCGTGTCTATATTGGTGGCGAAAATGACGAGTTTTTCGTAATTCCCGACCTGTCGAGTCAGATCGGTCGAATCAACAACGATCCGAACATGAGTGCCGATGAGAAAAATCTCGCCCGTGAAATGGCTCACCGTGAATATGCAGATCGATCAGAACGCATTCACTGTGTTGGTCAGTTGCTTCGTGCCTATGCTCTTTTTGAAATTGATGTAAACTATGTCGTAAAAGATGGACAAGTTTTGATCGTTGATGAGTTTACCGGTCGCGTAATGCACGGTCGTCGTTACTCGGATGGTCTTCACCAAGCTCTTGAAGCAAAAGAGGGCGTGAAAATCGCCGGTGAGAGTCAGACTTTGGCTACGATTACTTTCCAGAACTTCTTCAAGATGTATACCAAGATGTCTGGTATGACTGGTACTGCTGTTACAGAAGAAAAAGAGTTTCTTGATATCTATACACTTCCGGTTGTTCAGATTGTTACAAACCGTCCGATATCCCGTTTGGACTGGGACGATGAGATTTATAAAACTCAACGTGAAAAGTATAACGCCGTTGTTGATGAGATTAAAAAAATCAATGCTACTGGTCAGCCAATTCTCGTCGGTACCGTGTCGATTGAAAAGTCAGAATATATTAGCCAACTTCTCGTTAAAGCGGGCGTGAAACATGAAGTACTCAACGCAAAGAATCATGCTCGTGAAGCAACAATTATCGCTCAGGCCGGACGCAAAGGTGGCGTAACGATCGCTACAAACATGGCGGGTCGTGGAACCGATATTAAGCTCGGTGGAAATTTCGAAGAGATGGCTCATACGCTTCTTCTTGCAGATGGTGAAAATCCAGAGGACTTTACCATGGAAGAGATGGTTAAACGCTTTCCTGATTTGTATGCACAGATTGAAAAAGAGAAGGCAGAAGTTCTTGAGCTTGGTGGTCTGTGTGTAATCGGTACAGAGCGTCATGAATCACGTCGTATTGATAATCAGTTGCGCGGACGTTCTGGTCGTCAGGGAGACAAGGGTTCTTCGCGTTTCTATCTTTCACTTGATGATGATCTTATGCGTATTTTTGGTTCTGAACGTATCGCAGGAATTATGGAGCGTCTTGGTGCTGAAGAGGGCGAAGTGATTTCTCACCCGCTTGTGAGCGGTGCGATCAGTAATGCTCAACGCCGTGTTGAAGGACGTAACTATGAAATTCGCAAACACCTGAAAGAGTACGATGACGTAATGAATCTTCAACGTACAGAAATCTACGGGCTTCGTCAGCAGATTCTGCGGAATGCCGATGTTCATCCACTTATTCGCGATCAGTTTGCCGGTGCCCTCGAAGATATCGTAATGACTCATTGTGGTGGCCCCGTAGATTCTTGGGATATTGATGCGATGGAAATTGCTCTTGCCACAACTTATGGGATCGCTTTGGAGCGTTCGCGCTACCAGTTCGGTAAAATTAGCAAAGAAGACCTCTTTGATGGTCTGTGGAAAGATATCGTTGAGTTTTATGCCGCTAAAGAAGAACGCGTTGGTTCTGAACAGATGCGCCATCTTGAAAAAAGTGCTTTCCTGATGGTTATTGATGATCTGTGGAAACAACATCTTTATGAGATGGATCACGTGAAAGATGGCGTGCAGTATCGTTCATTTGGTCAGAAGAATCCTCTTTTTGAATATCAGAAAGAGGGTTTGAAACTGTTTGAACAGTTGAGAAGTTCAATATCTCAAAAAGTGGCAAGTATTTTGTTCCGCTTCGAGATTGTCGAAGAGCCTCGTCCGGTTGAACGGTCGGTAGAAAGTCACGCTTCAACGTGGAGTACGGATGCTCAGCCAGTCGCTGGAACAGTGGTGCGCGAAGAGGGTAAAGTAGGAAGAAATGATCCGTGTCCTTGTGGCAGTGGGAAAAAATATAAAAAATGTCATGGGAGTTCTGAAGCGTGATTCTCAAGACTCCATTTATCACATTTGAAGGTACTGATGGTGCAGGGAAAAGTACTCAGATCGCACTTCTCAAAGAGTGGCTCGTATCTCACGGGATTTCTGTTGTACTAACCCGAGAACCGGGTGGATGCGAAACTGCTGAAGCGATTCGAGAATTAGTTCTTTCGAATAAATCAGATTTGGGTAGCCGTGGTGAACTACTTCTTTATTTAGCTGCTCGAGCTGAAAATGTTCGGCAAGTAATTTTGCCAGCATTGGAACAAGGAAGTTGGGTAATATCTGATCGTTATGCAGATTCTACTTTTGCATATCAAGGGTATGGACGAGGTTTAGAATTAGTTGAATTGATGAATCTCAATGCGATCGCAACAGGCGGTATTATGCCGATGAAAACAATCCTGCTTGATATCGATGTAGCCGTTGGGAAAGAGCGTGTCATGAAAGGTCGATCAGAACTAGATCGTCTTGAACAGAGTTCGCTTGATTTTTTTGAACGTGTTCGGCATGGATTTTTAAAATTAGCCGATACCGATTCCAATCGTTTTGTTGTGGTACATGCAGATAAATCAGTGGATGAGATTCAACAAAAAATACGGAATGCACTCACACCATACTTACATGGCCATTCCTAAATATACTATTTTAGAAAATTATTCAAAGTAAACAGAATCGCAACGGGGTTATTGAATGAAACGATTTAATTTTCCACCAAAGTTATGGGTCACTTCACTAGTTGGACTTGTGTTTTTGGGGCTTGCTATTGATCATACAGTTGCATCTTCTAAAAGTGATCCTTTTTATGATGGAATCTCTTTATATGAACGTGTTATCCAAAAAGTACAGACCTACTATGTAGAAGACGTTGATATGGAAGCCATGACACGCCATTCAATTAAAGGCGCCTTGGAAATCCTCGATCCCCACACTACATTCTTTGAACCGAAAGATTATGAAGATCTTATGGTGCATACCGAAGGTGAATTTGGTGGACTAGGAATTCAAATCTCAATTCGAGATAAATACCTTACAGTTATGACACCTATTTCTGGCACACCCGCAGAACGAGCGGGGATTCGCTCTGGTGACCGTATTCTCAAAATTGCCGGTAAACTGACAAAAGGTACAACACTTGAAAAAGCTGTTGACCAGATGAGGGGAAAACCGGGGACTACTGTTGTCATAACCATTGCTCGTGAAGGTGAAACGGATCCGGTCGATTATGAAATTCAACGTGCAATTATTAAGATTAAGTCCGTTCCTTTCATTGGATTAGTCCAAGATTCAATCGGATATCTTCAATTGACGACATTCTCACAAGATGCTGGTGAAGCTGTTCGCAAAGGGGTTGACTCGCTTCTGTCATTGGGGGCAAAAGGTATCATTTTCGATATGCGCTATAATCCGGGTGGATTATTGACTCAAGCTAGAGAAGTATCTTCTGTGTTTATTCCTGAGAATAAACTTGTGGTGTTTACCAAGGGACGTTTAAAAAGCTACAGTGATTCATTAGTAACCAGTGTTAAACCCTCAATTCCACTCGGGATGCCCTTGGTTGTTCTGGTAAATGGTGCTTCTGCATCTGCTGCTGAAATCGTTTCTGGTGCAGTACAAGATTGGGACTGTGGAGTCATTCTCGGTGATACGACCTTTGGTAAAGGATCGGTACAGACTGTCCTTCCTATTGATAAAGATCGCCATATTAAATTGACAACTGCATTTTATTATACGCCATCTGGTCGCTGTATAAATCGCCCTGAAAATGGTATCCGCGGTGATGGTGATTCGAAAGATGCGGATGATCAGATTGTTGGTGAGGATGAAGATGTCAAAACTGAGACAAAAGATTCAGTTAAAGTAGAAAAAGAAGTGTTCTTCACTGCCAATAAACGCCCGGTTTTTGGTGGAGGCGGGATAATTCCAGATACGATCGTAGCTGATCATGCTGAACCATATATGGTTCGCAAGTTGATGTTAAAAGATCTTTTCTTTATATTTGCAAATCAAGTATATCCTTCTTTTGAAAAAGAGGGCGTTAAAATTGACACCAAATTTGATGTTTCAGAAGCTTTGCTTGAACGCTTTTATAACTTCCTAGATACTTCTAAGTTCGATTATTCTACTGTAGCGGAGAATAAATTAAGTGACTTTAAAGTATATGTTGGAATGAAAAAAGATACTGCTATTGACTCTGCAACTCTTGCATATGTGAGAAGTTCACTAGGAATTGAAGACTCACTTCGGGCAACAAAACTTCTTGGTGAACTTGAAGGTATTTTGCTTCAGGCGAGACGTGCTGAATTAAAAGAAGAATCAGAGGCGATTCGTCGTGGCTTGAGAATGGCACTTCTTGTTCGTGAAATGGGGCAAGATAATGATTATATTTACAAAGTTAAATTAAGTCACGATTCACAGGTTGCTGCTGCGGTGGCTCTTATTAAATCACCGAAAAACTATAAGGCTCTGCTCACTCCTAAAAAGAGATAGTTGAACAGAGGAATTTTGGAGGGGAACCCTCCGTAACCAGTTATTGGAGTTCTGTTATGATGGAATGGATGCGTAAGTCGGCACCGGGCATTATTTTGGTTGTCGTACTGGTCTTTGGAGCAACGTCTTTCGTTGGATATGGAATTAGTAATATCGGCAGCGGTTCTGGAAAACAGACCGTTGGATCCATTGGCAAAGAAAAAATTTCAATTGTTGAGTTTCAGAATGCGTATCGTCGTGCTGAAGCTAATGTTCGCGATCAGGAAATGTCAGGAGCTGACCGTCGCCAGCTTCCGCTTCGCGTTTGGGAAGAGCTTGTATCTACTAAGATTAGTGAAAAAGTAGCTTCGTTGTTAAAACTCGAAGCAACATCGGAAGAGGTTCTTGCTTCTCTCTTAAATAATCCGCCATCTTTTCTTATGCAGAGTCCTTATTTTGCCGATTCAACAGGACGTTTTAGTGAAGCAAAGTATCGCCAGATTATGAGCATGCCTGAAACGTATGGAAGTCCTGAAGTTCGTTCAATCGAAGCGTACACTCGTTCCATGATTCCGAATATGAAATTGGCAATGCTCCTCGAAATGGCTAATGTTGCTTCTCCTTCAGAAATTGAAGAGCAGTATCGTCGCGCTAATGAAAAGGTTCAATTTGAATATCTTGTTTGCCGCCCTTATTCTATGAACGTTGCTCCTGAAAAACTTTCAGAAGAAGCGGTTGCAAAGTATTACAATACAAATACAGAGAAGTTTAAAAGTGGCGATAAGGCTGAACTTTACTTTATCAAAAT
Source organism: Fibrobacter succinogenes (assembly GCA_020726425.1). GTDB lineage: Bacteria > Fibrobacterota > Chitinivibrionia > Chitinivibrionales > Chitinivibrionaceae > JAIFMU01. The sequence goes on from DYSA01000036.1 coordinate 8,024, forward strand.
TTCAAAGAATCCAACTCCGCTTGATGAAGTTGTCATTAATGGACAGGTAGCTGAAATCAAAGCAAAACTTCTTTCTGGAGAATCAACATTCGCAGATGAAGCAGAATACGAGAGTGATGATGAACAGAGTTCCGCAAAAGGTGGAGCCATTGGTTGGTTGAAAAAAGGTGACTTCCCTGAATTCGATTCACTTTTTAGTCAACCCGTTGGAACGATCGCTGGACCACTTAAGACTCGTCTCGGGATTCATCTTGTTAGTATTGATAGTATTCAAGGAACAGGTGATTCGCTGAAAATTTCACTTCGTCACATCTTGAAAAAGATCACTCCTACAGTTGAAACACTTGATTCTCTTGATGCGCTTGGTGCTGCAGTACTTCGCATCGCTGAATCGGGAGATGTTCTTGGCGCGGCAACTAAAAATGGTCTTCGTCTTGATTCTACCGGTCTATTTGGTCCAGGTGAAGCAGTTCCAGGTCTTGGAGAACATTCAACACTTGGACAGTTTGTATTCGAAAACAAAAAGGATACATCTGTTGAACTGTTTGAAAATGAAGAAGGAATCTACATCGCGAAGGTTAAAGAACGCGTTGAAGAAGGTCGACTTCCTCTTGTTCGTGTAGAAAAAGAGATTCGCCAGATTCTTCGCGATTCACTTCAACTCGAAGCGGCTGTTGCGTATATGACAACCGCGGCCACTAAGATCAACGGTACGCTGAAAGACTACGCACTGATGGATACATCACTTCAAGCGGGTGAAACTGGATTAGTAACACGTAATGAGTTCGTTTCTGGTGTTGGTTTTAATAATCGTGTGATTGCATCGGCATTTTTAACTGCCGATAACACAGTTGGTAAACCGGTTAAAGAAGATAATGGCGTGTATATTGTCCGTCCAGTGACTCATCAAAAAGTTGCTGTATTGCCTGCTGAACAATCAAAAGCAGTTGCTACAGAAATGAAAGCAAAACGGAATGGTTCATTGTATCAAGAGTGGTACTCTTCATACAGAGAAATGCTCGGCGTGAAAGAAAATGTGCGTAAGTACTTCTTTTAATTATTTCTGATGCTATATTTTAAACGGGAAGCTTTGTGGCTTCCCGTTTTTCATTTAAGGAGCTTCTATGATTCATGTTACTCTTCTCAATCCATCTTTTGATTTGGTGTATAAGATTCCAGAGCAAGGGAAAGAGACATACGTCGATCTTCCTGCTCACTTTTTCCCTGCAGGGAAAGGGTTAAATGTTGCCAAAGTGATTGCTAAATTAGGTGAACCGGTACGGCTTTTGTCATTGATGCCTGAAAAGGATATGACACGGTTTACCGAGTATTGTGTTCAAAATGAAATAATTCACTCTTCCTATCCTATCCATGGATCAGTTCGAATCAATACAACAGTATTTGATGAATCAACAAGATCTACGGTTCATTACAATAGTGGTGGACCTACACTGAGTACTCAGGTGCAAGATGGATTTGCGAAATTTCTAAAAGAGTTTATCGTTCCCCATGATCAATGGCTCTTTTCTGGAAGTTTACCTCAGGGAATTGAAGCTGATTACTATGGAAAATTGATTCACGCATGCCGCGAAACTGGTGCGTTACCTCTTTTAGATACGCGAGGTAGTGCACTTGAGCATGGAATTCGTGAACGTCCATTAGTGGTCTCGCCAAATGAAGAGGAGTTGGAAGCACTCTTTAAGGAACCTATTGATGGTATTCATCATCTGGCACTGAAAGGTAAACGCCTTTTAGATACGGGAATCGAAACGGTGTTTATAACTCTTGGAGAAGATGGTGTACTTGCACTTCACGGAGATGAGTGCCTTCTATGCCGTGCACCGGAAATTACGGTTGTCGATACGGTTGGATGTGGCGATGCTTTTCTGGCTGGGGTTGCAGTTGCCCGTGAGCGAGGATTTTCTTTCCACGAAACATGCCGTTTGGCTGTGGCTTGTGGTACTTCAAATGCAGCAAATTTTGGTCCTGCTGAAGTAAAAGCCGATGAAATATGGCATTTTATGGAAATAATTTCCGTTGCTCAGTTGTAAATTTCAAATGTGATACACCATTTTCTAAGCTATTGGTATACGGAGTATCGCAGTTTAATGGTCACACATCTTACTCTTCATTTCGCTTTCGAAATTCAGTTTTTGAGGATGGTTTTGATAGGACTCATTTGACAAAAGCTGGTTACTGCACTATTTTGTTGCGGTATTATTCAAAGGTGAACGATGAAGTCGTTTAAAGGTTTCACACTTTATTTTCCTTCAAGTGCAACAAATAAGGAAGGTTTACACCTTCGCCTGACTATTCCACGAATTGTTACTCTTTCACTCCTTATGCTTCCGCTTCTTGTTTTTTCAATTGGTTCAATGGCTGAGTTGTGGTCTGTGGGAATTTTGGAATACCGCATGGGACTTGGTTCGATACAGCGACAGATTCAACTGTCGCGGATGAACAAAATTAACAAAGAGTCTCAAGCATATTACGATGCGATTCAGTCCATGATTCAAACTGATCGGATTTGTCGCATATCCTATGGTATGAAACCGATTGACAGTGGTCGTTTACAAGCTGGTGTCGGAGGAGCATTGAGCAAATCTTCCGAAGCTGTGGAAAAACAGTATCATCGCGATGTGATTGCCGCGTTGAGATTGTCTGAACAGTTTGAATTTTATTCTCGTCAGATAAAAATTATCGAATCCTCTCTGGATCGCGTCGTTAAACGAATAGACAATGAGCAGACACGCCTTCTTGAAACACCTTCAATCTATCCCGCAACCGGAAAAATTTCTTCGCAATTTGGTTACCGATACCATCCAGTTCTTGGGTACGCTGCTTTTCATGAAGGACTCGATTTTTCGGGGAAAGAGTGGTCTCCAATTCTCGCGTCTGCTGATGGGATAGTGGTAAAGGCAGAATACGATAACGGTGGCTATGGGAATATAATCGAAATTCGTCATCCTGCAAGTGGATATCAAACCCGCTATGCTCACCTTGTGGATTTCAATGTTTCTGCTGGGGATGTTATTAAGCGTGGCGAACAGATTGGATCCATGGGCAACACGGGCCGAAGTACCGGCACGCATCTTCACTATGAAGTGCTCGAGAATGGGAAACCCATCGATCCCGAAGATTTCCTCGTGGGAAAATTTGTCGTGGTTTCAAAATGATCTTTACTGAGACCCGTACGATTTCCACCAAACAACGGTGCCACTGGATTGACATTACTTCATTGGTGCGTGATTCTATTACCCGATCCACAGTGAGTAACGGCATTGTGACGGTAACATCGCTTCACACAACAGCCTCCATTACAATCAATGAGAACGGCGATCCGGATGTTGAAAAAGATTTTTTCCGCAAGCTTGAACATCTGGTTCCCCATCGCGAGTCGTACTATCTTCACTCGGAAGGCAATTCTGATTCTCATGTGAAAACCTCTCTTGTTGGAACGGATATCACCCGTTCTCTCAGTTCTGGAAAACTTTTGCTTGGCCTGTGGCAATCGATTTATTTCTGTGAATTTGACGGGCCTCGCTCAGTTCGTCAGTTCACAATCACTATTGTCGGCGAGTAATATTCGTGTTTCGCGCAGATCTTCACATTCACTCATGTCTCTCTCCTTGCGGTGATCTCGACATGGGGCCTTCCACGGTGATTGACCGTATCATCAATGAACACCTTTCCGTTTTCGCCATTACCGATCACAACTCAACGAGGAACTGCCGCGCTTTTATGGAAATCGCCGAGACTCGGGGCATCCGTTGTATTCCGGGGATTGAAGTTACCAGCGCTGAAGAAGCACATATTCTCTGCTATTTTGATACGTTACTTCACGCCGAGCGGTTTGGGGAACTCATCGAAGAGTCACTCTTGCCGATTCCTCTTGATATGGACGCTATGGGAATGCAGGTTGTTGTTAATGCAGACGAAGAGGTCGAGGATATGGTGGCGAACTATTTGGGAGTTGCCTCTTCCTATACCATTTCAGAAATTGTGGAACTTGCTCACGCTCATGATGGTATTGTGATTCCCGCTCATGTTGACAAACCGGTTTTTTCGATTATTTCACAATTGGGATTCATTCCCGATGATCCCTTTGATGGGATTGAAATTTCATTTGGGTGTTTACAGCGAGGTGAAGAGTGTCGGATTAGTTATCGCCGGCCGATCATTTCTGGTTCCGATGCCCACTATCCCGATGATATTGGTCGCGTTTGGATCGAATGTTCCGGTGAAACATCAGACTCCCTCCTGAAAATTCTCTCTTCGGTTACTGGCCGATACAGTAAATAATTCCCCCGCCTTTTTAAAAAAAAAAGAGTCGAAACTCGATGTTTCGCTACCACATCTCGGAGCTACACTACCACTTCTCGGGATCAAAATAGGATTTCTCGGGATTGAAATAGGATATCTCGGAGCTACAATACCATGTCTCGGAACTTCGCGACCATGTCTTGGGATTGAAATAGGATTTCTTGAACTTACTTCGATAGTTTGGGGGAGTCATGTTTTTTTCTGATCCTATTTTGATTCTTGAAGGAAATGAAAGTCGGTAAGGTGTGGTGCAAATTGATCTGTTCATTTTGGGCTGGATTTTTTGAATGATCATATTCTCCTTATGGGGGGAATGGTAGTTTTTTTTGATTGGTATTGATTTTTGTATTTGAATTCGGGGCGTTACGGGGTGTCCCCGTACGGAAGGGGAAGCGAAGACCGACAAACTCCTGAGCCTCGGCGAAGGATGGCGGGCTGAAGCGGGGGGAAACCGGCCGG
>DYSA01000475.1 GCA_020726425.1 Fibrobacter succinogenes
GTCTCTTCGGATCACCGGAACCTTGCTACTGCTTTAAATGGGTAATCATAAAAACTATTGACATTTTTCTGATTAGCGGATAACCTGTGAGCAGTATAACGTAACTGCTATTTCTCCGGAGGTTTTCATGCTCGAACAATTTAGTTTCCGTCGTAAGCTTACCGTAATGTCTCTTGTAACCATTGTCATCCCAATGATTCTGCTGGGGATGATCAGTTACTTCTCCGCGCGATCCGCAATATTTGGTGAAATTCAAAACAAGCTCGAGTCACAAGTAAATACCTATCAACACCTGTTTTCAAGCAATATAAAGAACAGCAATGGTGATGATTCCCTCTGGCAGCGTTCGTACGCCACCATGAAAGAACAGATCCTTTCTGAAAAAGTCGGAAAAACAGGCTACATGTTCGCCCTAAACAGTGCCGGTGAAACTCTGATTCACCCAAAACTCGAAGGGCAAAACATCGCACACCTTCCGTTTATCAAAGAGATACTTGAAAAAAAGAGTGGCTACATCTCCTACATTTGGGAGGGTCGTGCAAAAGTTGTTGCGTATCGCTATGTGTCTGAAAAAGACATCATCATTGGATCAGGATCATATCTCTCTGATTTCACAGGGCCACTCAACCAAATAGGGTTCTCTATGATCATTGCTATTATTGCCTCTGGAATAATCGGAGGCGGAATGGCGATAACCTTTTCGCTGTCCACCAGCAATAATATTCGCATGATTGCCGATTCAATTCGAAGTTCTTCGGAACAGGGACTAAACGCATCAGGAGAACTCTCTTCTTCGAGTTGCCAAATCGCTCAAAATGCAACAGAACTTGCTTCGTCAGTGGAAGATATAACAGTATCACTCCATGAGTTAACGAAGGACATCGACTCCAATGCCAAAGCGGCGAGAGAAGTTCAAATTAAATCTGACATCGCTGCCAAGAAAGCCGCCGAGAGCAATGAAAGCATGAGGAATATGGAACTGGTGATGAAAGACATTATGAAAGCTTCCGAAGAGACTGGCGAGATTGTTCGCGACATTAATGAAATTGCATTCAAAACCAATCTATTATCGCTCAATGCCGCCGTCGAAGCAGCTCGTGCCGGTGAAGCGGGAAAAGGGTTTGCCGTAGTTGCCGAAGAGGTCCGCAACTTGGCCACTCGCGCTTCGGAAGCGGCGAACTACACCGCCCGTCTTTTGGAAGATACTCAACGCCATTCGCGCAAAGGGGTTGATGTATCAGCAGTTGTCCATAGTGAAATCTCCGAAATAATCGTCAATATGCAGACGATTACCCACGAAATTCTATCGGTAACTGAAGCGAATCACAAGCAATCAAAACGAATTGCCGATATTAGCACCTCAATTATGAATGTTGAAGGCGTGACCGCTTCATCAGCGGCTAGTTCTGAAGAGATGGCTTCGGCAAGCGAAGAAATCGTTGCACAAGCGGGCGATCTTAATAATCAAGCATTTGTTCTTCACCAGTTGATCACGGGATCTAAAAAAATGAGCAACTAACCTTATGCAGGACTCGATTAAATGGGATTGTCTCGGAAGAGATGATCCCTTTTTTTGTTGAGCGAAGGGTATTTTTACAGAAATTGGAGGTTTCATGAGAATTGTTATGATTTTCTGTGTACTCGCGATCCTTACCAGCTGTTTTACAACTGATGTAGTCTATGGCGACGGTTCAGTGGTCACTCGCCTAGATTCTGTAAGTCAATTCGAAGGTTCGCTAACAGTTGATTTTCCTATTGATATAGTGATCGAACACGGAGCACCATCGGTGTCATTTACCGTAGACAGTGATCTTCAGAAATATTTCACCATTGATACCACTGGCGGAAATATTGCGATCCATCGCAATTCCCAATATAAGCTTATCACCACAGAACAAACCGTTCGAGTGACACTTCCCTATCTCACGAACCTTAATCTTACCGACAGCCGTGTAATCGACACAATCCATGAGACAACGATTCAATCGATCAATCTTAATGGCAATTCAAAGTTTACGGGAAAAGTAATGGTTCAAGGCTTATATATATCCACAAAAGGATTATCGGAATGTGCACTTTCTGGTGAAGTTAACCACCTTGCTATTCAGCACGCAAGCACGACCACGCTCACCCTAGAACAGGTTGATGTAGATCGCGCTGATGTAGAAAATCGCAGTTCATCAGCAATCAGGCTTGCCGTTCATTCAGAACTCACTGGCACAATAATGGGATCAGGAAATATTGAATTGACCACCTATCCGCCACATGTAAATGTGAGCAAAGCAGGAACCGGTATGGTCATACTTCCACGGTAATTGAATTAAGACTATCAAATCACGAGATATATGCTAAA
>DYSA01000476.1 GCA_020726425.1 Fibrobacter succinogenes
CGAAGAGATTGAGAAGATATAACCATCGCCGTTGGGGTGACTGACGCACCCCACGGTAATGTTAGTTTGATGAGATTTATTCGCGATTGATGATAAATTATCGGATCAGAACTTGGCGAACAATCCGTTTTCCCGCTGTTTCAAAGGAGAAAAGATACGCTCCTTTCGCCAATGAAAGGCCGATCATGCCGCGCTGTTTACCTTCAACTCGCGCCAACTCCTGTCCTCGAATCGAATAGAGCTTTGCTGTTCCCACTGTTTCTCCTGCGAAGTGGACAGCTCCGCGTATCGTTTGAGTCGTGACCACATTTTTCGAAGAATTTGTAACCTCTTCAAAATTGATGTTCACCGGATCCGCCGAAGCGACCACAGTGTCGGAAGAGGTGTTCACAAAATTTGCGAGAAGGCGAATATACGATCCCTGATATGCGCACATCGGCTCGGTTACTTCCCACGAATTAATTGGGTCCCCTTCTCCGCCATCGCGATACATTTTCATGGTTGGATTTTTGGGAAGCCACGTGGAACTGGCGCTGTAACTTCTGTTGATCCCTCCAACGATATAGCCTGGTGCGGGGCCAAACTCGGACTTTTTCACGCTCTGCCATTTAGTTTTTTGTTCAAACCAACCGTGGTACATCTCATCGACACTGTTCTCTGCCCCCCATTTGCTCATATTGGAAAGAAACACTTTCCCCAAAGGATTTCTTCCGTGGATAAAGTGAATGACATCAAGCGCTTTTCCACGATAATGAGTAACGTTATCGGTAAGTGTCACCCGATCCATATCGATAACATTCTGGCCATTTTCACAGATTACCGTGTTACTTCCCCAATGGAACTGATCATCTGGAATCGCCAAACGCCACGGATCGATTGGTTCGGCGGGACAATTAAAGGTGGAGTTACTGCCACTTCGTTTCACTGTTTCGATATGATCTTTCAGACTCTGATCAGCTTCGGGAAGTGAGGTATAATAAAATAGTGCATCAGATCTCCACGCCCCGTATGGTCCCCACCATTCCAACGCAGATGCATTATTACTATTCGCGATCACGTGAGTGTTGTAGCTCTTTTTCCCCGTGAGTCCAAAGAGCCAGATCGCCGCGGAAACCTCTTCGTCGCGTTGCTCCTTTTCTGTCCAATCCGCATCACCCGATTTAACCTCATCATTGTCCACATTCGTATCCAGATCGGTGGAAGAGGTAAAATAAGAAAACGATTTTTCGGCAGCGATGCTCAAGGTGTCGGCAAACGCTTTCCACTGAGGGAATTCGCGATAGACCAGTGAGGCGTGAGCCGCAGTGGAAGCAAGAACTATCGCCGCAGCAGTGCTTGTCTTTCCATAAAAACGACTATATTCAGCGCTACTCGGAGGAGTTCCACCCTCATAGTCACTCTGGCCCATTTTTATAATCACCGATCCATCGCTGTTCTGCATGCGAAGCATCCAGTTCAACTCCCATTTTAGTTCATCGAGAAGATCAGGCAGATCATTTCCCGATTCGGGGATAGCAAAATCATCGGTAAAAACCTTGGGATTTGCTTGATATGCAGAGAGAAGTTGGTGAACTGGCCCGCAGATAAAGGTGATATATTTATTGAAATCTCCGGCATCAAACCATCCCCCGTGAAGATCTTTCACCAGTGAACTATTGGTTGAATCGAATATTGAACGACAGTAGCGATCTTGATTTTTCCCTTCGAAAGCGGCGCCATCAGCCCAGTTTGAAGCGTATTTAACTTCCTTGGCAAAATTGACTCGCTGGTAGTAAAACATTTTGACCGCTGCTTTGAGCACGGGAAGATAGGGATTTTCCCGGATTTCAAAGGGCACCGATTTTTGAGTGCCGCACATGATTTGATAGTGCCCCGATTCATGGATAGTACTGAAATCAAATTTCCACACTTTATCGCCAGACTGATCGTGAACTGCTCCGCTATTCCACGACTCTATTGCATCTTTGAAAACAGTCGTTCCATCGGGATATCTCACCAATGAAGCAGAATCATCGGGGACCAACTGCTCAGAAAGTGAATCAGAACCAATAACCGCCTGTTTAATCAATGCTATTTTCTGTTCACTTGTAGGATACCCAAACTGATCCACCTGAATTGAAGCAAAAACGGGCAGTGCTAACAATAGAAACAAATTTGATTTCATTTTTTCTCCACTGACTGATAGGATTTTTAACTAACTGAACTAACTGATAACTAACTGATAACTGATACTGATAGGATTTTTGATTTACAAAATCCCCGAAAATTTCACCTCCCGAAAATCTCGGGAAGCCCATAAATTCGAGATCAAAGATAGCTTTTGGGGAAGAAATCGGGCTAAAATTTCA
>DYSA01000477.1 GCA_020726425.1 Fibrobacter succinogenes
CTGGAGTCAACTTTAGGTTTGGAAACCACCTGAGTAGTTACAAAGTATCTTCGTTTCGAGGGAATCATGAAAGAGCAACTGATACAGACCTACTACCGTCTTCTTGAAAAAACATCCACGGAAAAGCATCGCGGATTTTTCAATCAATTTGAACTGACCGGTCGCTTAATTGGCCTGATCGGTGCACGCGGAACAGGCAAAACAACGCTCATGCTTCAGTATATAAAGGAAAAAACAGATCCTCACACGGCACTCTATGTCACGGCGGATCATATCTATTTTACGGAACATTCACTGCTGTCGTTCATCGAAGAGCAGTATAGTCGTGAAGGTCGTCGGCTCTTTTTTATCGATGAAGTGCACAAATATCCGCGATGGAATCAGGAACTGAAAAACATTCACGATTCGTTCCCCGATATCACCGTCGTTTTTTCCGGAAGTTCCAGTCTTGATCTGATCACCGGATCCTACGATCTGTCCCGACGGGCAATTTTACATCACCTTCCGGGGATGTCGTTTCGCGAATATCTGAACTTTGAAACCGGTTTGGTGCAAGACCCATTTTCATTCGAACAGATCATAGAGTCTCATCAATCAATCTCGATGAAACTGGCTGAAATTCCCCGACTTCTTGGTCATTTCAAAGAGTATCTGGAAAATGGGTACTACCCGTTCTTTTTCGATGATAAAACTACATTTCACGAAAGACTTCTTTCGGTAATTGAAAAGACAATTTACGAAGATATTGCCAGTTACTACTCACTTCGCACGGAAAATCTGCCCCTTTTGAAAAAAATGATCGCCTTTTTCGCCACCATTCAGCCCGGTGAAACCAGCGTGAATGGAATCGCAAAAGCACTGGGCGTAGACAACAAAACGGCAGGAAATTATATCGAAATGCTCCGTTCTACCGGACTCATTCGTTCGGTAGGAGTAAACAAATCCGGTTCGGCCTTAGTGCGAACACCGGACAAAGTGTTTCTCAATAATACGGCCATGTACTACGCCGTGAGTGGAAATCTCGGGATTGAAAATCGGATCGGAACGGTTCGTGAATGTTTCTTTTTGTCGATGATTCAAAACGCTGGCAAGAGTGCATTTTACGCCAAACGAGGCGACTATTCGGTCAATGATTTCTGCTTTGAAATCGGCGGGAAAAACAAAGATTATTCTCAAATCAAAGATATTGCCAACAGCTATTTGGTCAAAGATGACATGCTGGTAAGTGGAGGCCGACGGGAAATTCCGCTCTGGCTTTTCGGATTTATTTATTGAAAAAGGACACAACCATGAACATAACTATTCTTTCAGACAATCTCGCCGAACCGCCGTTTGAAGCGGAACATGGACTTGCCTATCTCATTGAAATCAAGGGACAGCGAGTGCTTTTTGATTCCGGTCAGGGCGAACCGTTTCTGCACAACTGTGGCGAACTGAACATCGATTTCGGAGCACTCGATGCGGTGGTTTTAAGCCACGGTCACTACGATCACGGGGGAAATCTCGCCACCGTTTTGGCACACACCGAAGCTCCCTTTTTCGCTCACCCGTCGGTGATGATTCCACGGTTTTCTAATCACGAAGGTAAGCCGAGCAAATCCGTGGCAATCCCTCAATCGGCAAAAGAAGCGATCATGAATCTTCACCACAGTCGCCATCGATGGATTCACGGCGTAACGGAAATCGTTCCGGGACTCTTCGCCACCGGCCCAATTCCCCGAATCACTGAGTACGAAACCACCGGCGGGCCGTTCTATCTCGATTCGATCAGCAAAAAACCGGATCTTCTACCCGATGATCTCGCTCTTTTCACCGAAACAAAATCTGGAATAGTGATTATAACCGGCTGTTGCCATTCGGGAATCGTCAATACGATCGAATACATTCGTTCACTGACCGACACACCGATTCACACGATTATCGGCGGACTGCATCTGCTCAATGCCGATCAAAATCGACTGGACAAAACCATAGCTTATCTCAATGAATCGGGAGTTCAGCAGATCATTCCAATCCACTGCACCGGTGAACAGGTGATTCCACTGCTGAAAGATCAGTGCCGATCAAAAGTGATCAGCGGAACCGTAGGTTATTCAATTTCTATCTAAAAAATATACCCGATTACCCAGTTAAGGCAGTAAGCGAAAACAAATCCATAAAAACCACTGACCACACAGAATACACAGAATACGTTTTCATTTTTCCCTTTTTCCGTGTGTTCTGTGTATTCTGTGGTAGATAAATTTGGTTCAAATCTGCCTTGAAATCATGACCTGCCTAAACTGGGTAATCGGGAAAAAATATGGAAAAACGATGCAGTTTGAACCAACCGAAACGTACCTC
>DYSA01000478.1 GCA_020726425.1 Fibrobacter succinogenes
TTTAAGAAATTCGTTGTACTGCATTGTCAAATCCAAGGTGAGTAAGGAGCTGTTTAAGAACTATTTGGTATCCTTCGGAAACATCTTTTTCCATCGTCCAGAGTGCCGCCGCAACCAGTTCATTTTCTGTCGGATTGAGCTTGAGTAAGTCGTCGATGTGGTACCCGCCGCGATCAACCGCCGCCCAAAGTTTGAAATAGACCTGATCGATTCTTCCAATAAATGAGACCGACAGAATAGCACCATATCTCTTTGTCGTTAAACGAGATTCGAGCCCTTCAGGAAGTCCCATCTGGAACAAACTGCCTTCGTTGGCACTGGGATCGTTGTTGAACCAGTCAGCAGGAAGACCAAGCGCATGTTGAACCTCTTTTGCCGTTTCTACCAACAGTTCAGGAAGAGGAACCGGTGCAATAAGAATCGAGTTTGATCGAAGTGCAAGAATGTCAACATCGCGGGTGGTTCGTGGGACAAGATTGAGAGCGATGAGAGCGGAACCTCCACACACAATCAGTTCAACCGGTTCGCTTCCGTGGAATTGTAAGAGTTCGCTGAATAGGTTCAGTGCTGAATCGAGTTGATCTGATCCGATGGGCTTGTTTTCCATTATTTCTGCTCCCTATTTGCAGTATTAATGGAAATATAAACTGTGGGATCGCCACTGTTAATGATTTGATGTCAAATAAAGGTAAATTGCTTTGGCTGATTCCGTGCAAATGAGCTTGTCATGTTTTGGGAACACCTTTGCAGGTACAATCACACCCTTTCCGGAAATCGTATCTTCAAAAACCTTGATACAATCACTCAGCGCGTCCCGTTGAAGATCCGTGATCTGATCATCCGTTGAAACTCTCACATAGCCAATTTCTGTCATTGTTAAACTCGTTTATCAAACGGTGGTTTATTGTGCAATGTCATCTTTTTCTTTAATCGTCTTTCAGTATGTCAAACCGGTACGATGTGCCCTTGCCATTTCCCATTTTTTGGATAATCTGTAGCTCTAACAGCTTCTGCAAATCTTTCTTAAGTGTATGAATTGAAAACTCAGGGAGTGCTCTGGAAACATCGCCGAGTTTCATTGCTACTCCACTTTTGAGAAGTTCGACTATTTGTTTCTGCCGGTCAGTAAGATACTCCCCGTTATATGAAACTCGAGAAAGCTTCTCTTCAAGACGAATCGACAGAGCTTTCATTCTATCTAAAAAGAACACTACCCATGACCCGATTAACTCCCTTTCCGTTCCGCGTTTACTTTGGCACTCCATAAGTTTTTGGTAGTACTCTTTTTTATGATCTTCAATGGCATGTTCAAATGATACATATTGAACAAAATAGTAATTCTGTTTTACCAATAGAAGTGTGGTAAGCAGTCTCGACATTCTCCCATTTCCATCATGGAAAGGGTGAATGGATAGGAACTCGTAAACGAAAGTGGCAATGATGATAAGCGGATGAATCGTTTGGTTTGTTAGTGAATAATTTGTCCACTCAATCAGCTCTGACATTTCCTTTTGAACAAGGTGCGGTGCAGTTGTGTCGAAAATTGTTTTTTCGGAACCGTCAGGATAGGTTGCCACAACTCGGTTGGGAAGATTTTTGTATGCTCCCCGTGAACGATCATCTTTGTCAGAGTATTTAAGAAGAAGAGCATGAAGTTGAAAAATAAACCGTTCTGACAGAGGAATGTCAGCGGCGTTTTCGAGAATTAACTCCAGTGTTTCCCAATACCCGATAACCTCTTGGTCATCTCGTGTTTTAAGATCGTTGATCTGAATATTTTTGAGCAGTTTTCGTACATCTTCATCAGATAAGCGACTTCCTTCGATGCGTGTAGATGACCCGATACTTTGAATCGTTGCAATATGGCGCAGTTCTTTGAGAAAAGATGTTTCCGAACGTTCTAACACCTCCCATTTCCCCTGAAATTTTTCCACTGTGGATATTTGAGAAAGCACTTTCTGTGTAGTGGTAAAATCCCAGTTTAGCTTATCATTGATATTCATATTGCACCCTTTTTGGATCTTTATTTACCATAAATATACATAAAATATCCCTGCTTTATCTTTAGTTATGATTGAATTTTCAGATGTTGGGCCATTCACGTCTGTAATTTCGAAAAATTACAGATAAGTGTCAGAATAGAATTTTTGATATTTCAAATTGAATGCCCGCGTTCCAGAAATACAATGCTATTCTGACTGACTTTTTGTGGTTGACCTGACATCTATTTGAGTGCACTCTATTTTTCAGGTAGGCTATTTATTAACAAGAAGATGCGACGAATTCAAGTGCGATTAGCGTGTACTATTTCCCGTTTCCTACTTTAACCCCAATACTA
>DYSA01000479.1 GCA_020726425.1 Fibrobacter succinogenes
GGGATATCAATCACTTACAAAACAAAGGTTTTTTCGTGGTACCTGAGTAGTAACTGTTATTCTATTTCGACCTGAAATCTATTTTTTCTTGACTGTCTTTGCGAAATCCCGAATATCCTGTGAGATTTTCATGGAGCAGAACGCGGGGCCACACATGGAACAGAACTTTGCCTCGCGATGTTTTTCACTGGGAAGTGTTTCATCGTGGAACATTGCAGCTTTTTCCGGATCGAGACTGAGATTGAATTGATCTTCCCAACGAAACTCAAACCGCGCCTTTGACAACGCATTATCGCGAATCTGAGCTCCGGGATGACCTTTCGCAAGATCCGCCGCGTGAGCCGCCAGTTTGTAGGTGATCACTCCCTCTTTCACATCGTTTTTGTCCGGCAGACCAAGGTGTTCTTTCGGAGTCACATAGCAGAGCATCGCCGTCCCGTACCAACCGATCTGAGCTGCCCCGATAGCAGAAGTGACATAATCATACCTCGGTGCTATATCAGTAGTTAGCAGCCCAAGCGTGTAGAACGGTGCTTCGGAACATTTCTCCAACTGTTCGAGCATATTCGTGCGAATCATCTGCATCGGCACGTGGCCAGGTCCCTCGATAATAGTCTGAACATCGTGCTTCCACGCGATCTGCGTCAACTCACCCAAAGTTTTCAATTCCGAGAACTGGGCTTCGTCGTTCGCATCACCGATTGATCCCGGGCGAAGGCCATCGCCGAGCGAGAATGCAACATCGTACTTTTTGAGTATCTCACAGATATCCTCGAAATGATCGTAGAGGAAATTCTGTTTTTCGTGGTGCATACACCATTTCGCCATGATCGCACCACCGCGAGAGACGATTCCCGTGATCCGATTTGCGGTCATGGGGATGTACTCTTTGAGAACACCGGCGTGAATCGTAACGTAGTCTACGCCTTGTTCTGCCTGTTCGATCAGAGTGTCCCGGAACAGTTCCCAAGTGAGATTTTCTGCAACGCCGTTACACTTTTCCAGTGCTTGATAAATCGGAACGGTCCCAACGGGAACCGGAGAATTACGAATAATCCATTCGCGAGTTTCGTGAATATTTTTTCCCGTAGAAAGATCCATGATCGTGTCCGCGCCCCAACGACTCGCCCAAACCATCTTTTCAACTTCCTCCGCGATCCCTGAAGTCACGGCTGAATTACCAATATTTGCGTTAATTTTAACGAGGAAATTTCGGCCGATGATCATCGGTTCCGATTCGGGGTGGTTGATATTATTCGGAATAATTGCTCGCCCCGCCGCAATTTCAGATCGAACAAATTCAGCGGTATTTTTTGGGGAATGGACGCACCAAACGAATCACCGGCGTGCTGGCGGTGATTCGCAACCTCTTCCTGCCGTTGATTTTCACGGATCGCAACGTACTCCATCTCCGGAGTAATGATTCCTTTACGAGCGTAGTGCATCTGGCTGACATTGTGCCCATCTTTGGCGACCAATGGTTTTCTCACCACGGGGAATCTGATCGCATCGAGTTCCGATTAGCTCATTCGTTCGTGATAATACTCCGCAGAGAAATCTTCGAGTTGTTCCACATCTCCCCGACCAAGAATCCACTCTTCACGGAGCCGTTCAATCCCCTGTTCGATGTCAATCTGAACCGAAGAATCGGTATAAGGGCCACTGGTATCATAGACAGTTACTGGAGGATTCTGCTCCAGAGTGCCATCGGGCTTATGGCAGTTATCGGTTGGCGACAGGAAGATCTCTCTCATGGCAACTTTAATGGGATGAATTTCTCCTTTTACAAAAACTTTTTCCGAGGAAGGAAACGGCTTGGTTGTTACGTTACCGTTATTCATACTCTTCTCCTACTTATTCAATTTCAATTTGGTTAAAAATAAGATTTCGGCAGATCAATTCTATACCATATCTGTATAGAATCAACAAAAAGATAGAACAAAGGATAGAATTATGGCTAAAAAAGCAATCGTTTTGGTAAATGGCGAACTTCATTCAACAGCGGCTCTTGCTGTAGCCGCAAGTAGAAACTACGAAATCTATGCACTCACCATCGATTACGGCAACAAAAATACCGCGAAACTGGAAACAGCGAAAAAATGGCCGCTAAATACGGAGCGACTGAACACAAAATTGTCAAGATCGACATGAGCGATCTTCTTCCGGCAAATCACCCCAGTGTTGCGGAAGGAAATCCAGTTCTCCCTGCTCGCAACGGACTCTTTATGTCATTTGCATTGAGTTACGCAGAATTGGTACAAGTGGCAAATATTTATATCGGAATTGTTACTACTCAGGTACCACGAAAAAACCTTTTGTTTTGTAAGTGATTGATATC
>DYSA01000480.1 GCA_020726425.1 Fibrobacter succinogenes
GGTTCGTCATCAATTATTTTGCGCCCTGTTGATTTAGGTGGTTTTCCATTGATATCGATATTCTAATTGCTTGAAATTCAATAGGTGAGTGACTTTATGAAAGTACTGGTGATCAATTGGCGGTGTATTAAGAATCCTGAAGCCGGTGGTGCTGAAGTCTATATCGATGAAATTTTAAAGAGAAAACCTGCTGATTGGGATGTTGATTTCATCGCTTCGACCTACGAAGGTGCGCCTGAAACCGAAGAGATCAATGGGTACACTGTTCATCGCATCCCCAACAAGTTTTTGTTTAATTTCACGTTTAAAAAAATGTGGAAAAAGGTCTACTCCAAAAAAGGATATGACTTGGTTGTTGATGTTCTATCAAAAATTCCACTGGGGACACCATCGTATATAAAAGATGTTCCACTCATGGGAATTCACTACCACATCCACGGGGTGAGTCTCTTTAAAGAGTTGAATCCCGTTCTTGCATCGTATGTGTATCTCATGGAAAAAACAATTCTTGCGCAATATAAAAAGTTGCCTCTTCTCCTGATAGCCGAAAGCGATCAGTCAGAATTGATTCAACGCTATGGCAACACGGATCTTACCATCGCCTACTGTGGAATCGATCGAGGATTTATGGAGAATCAAGATCCTTCAGCAAAGTCTGAAACGCCAACCATGTTCTACTTTGGTCGTTTGAAAAAGTACAAGCGTGTGGATCACGTGATTCTCGCCTTCGCGGAAATTCTCAAAAAAGTTCCCCAAGCCGTTTTGGGTATCGCCGGTAAGGGCGATGATGAACCACGACTCAAAGAGTTGGTCACTTCGCTGGGAATTGAGAAATCGGTTCAGTTCCTCGGATTTATTTCGGAACAGGAAAAAGGGGAGTGGTGTTCTAAGGCGTGGACTTTTGCCATTACGTCAGAAAAAGAGGGCTGGGGAATTGTCGTTATTGAAGCAAATGCTGGCGCAGTTCCGGTGGTGGGATACAATGTCGAAGGGGTGCGTAACTCAATTAGCGATGGGTACTCTGGTTTCCTTGTTGAAAATGGAAATATTCAACAACTTGCAGATAAACTGACCACCTTGATGACAGACAGCAATCTTCGTGATACAATGTCGAAAAATGCACTTCAGTGGTCAAATAAATTTGGTTGGGACAACACCGCTGAAGGGTTCATGGAAGTGGCAAATCGCGTGATGAAAAACCACAAGAAATAGCGATTTCCCTGCCGAAATCAATAACCAGTCGCATGAGGAAGAGGGTACAATGAAAACAGCTATGATTACCGGAGTTAACGGTCAAGACGGAGCATATCTTGCTCAGTTTCTTATTTCCAAAGGGTATCGCGTCATTGGTTTGGTGCGCGAATCGAGCATGGAACACCTTCAAAACCTAATGTACCTCGGCATTCGCGACGTGGTTGAATTGATCACCTACAACGTGAGTAACACATTTAATATTATGTATCTCATGGAAAAACACAAACCTGATGAATTCTACAATCTGGTCGCTCAGAGTTCTGTGGGAGTTTCATTTGCGCAACCGCAAGCGACAATCGAGTTTAATGTCTCAAGCGTTTTGAACATTCTCGAAGCGATTCGATCGGTGAGTCCTACCACGAAATTTTATCAGGCATCGTCTTCCGAAATGTTCGGCTGTGTTCGCCAAGAGAGTCTTCCCGTTACTGAAGATTTTGAGTTCCACCCGGTGAGTCCGTACGGAATTTCAAAGGCGACGGGGCACTGGATCACGGTGAACTATCGCGAAGCATACGGTTTGTACACCGTTTGTGGAGTATTGTTCAACCATGAATCGGCGCTTCGCGGCAAAAGTTTTGTAACAAAAAAGATCATTGAAACCGCGCTTAAGATCAAACTGGGAAAAGCCACCGAGCTTCGACTGGGAAATCTCGACGTGTATCGCGACTGGGGATATGCGCCGAAGTATGTTGAAGCTATGTGGTTGATGCTTCAGCAGGAAACACCCAGCGATATGCTCATCTGTTCTGGTGAAGCGCAAAAACTGGAGACGTTCGCGCGCACGGTCTTTGAAAAATTGGGTGTCGATTACGACAAGCACGTGATTATCGACCCGAAACTTCTTCGACCGGTGGATCTGGAAGTGATTTATGGAAGTAATGAAAAAGCAAAAAAACAGTTGGGGTGGGAGTATGATCTCTCATTCGATGATCTCGTCCAAAAACTAATTGACGATGAGATTGATTTCAATGCGTGGAGCAGAAAGCAGATTGCAGATCAGCTTTAACGTCTAAAAAATTGGTTACTACTCAGGTACCACGAAAAAACCTTTTGTTTTGTAAGTGATTGATA
>DYSA01000481.1 GCA_020726425.1 Fibrobacter succinogenes
GTGATCGGATTCGCCTCTTACGAAGCCACCGCACGAAACTATTTCGGTCCTACGGGAGTGAGTGATTCGTTTAAAGGAATGGGGATCGGGAAAGCACTTCTTCTCAAAAGTCTTCTCTCTATGAAAGAGTTGGGATATGCCTACGCGATTATCGGTTGGGTCGATGACGCACTTCCGTTTTTCCAGAAAACAGTAAACGCAGAGATCATCCCCGATTCATTTCCCGGTGTCTATGGTCGCATGATCGATATGTCTCTGGTGAGTTCAAAGATTACGTACTGATATTTTGATTGAACCTATTCCCCGAAAATTGGCGGTCAATGTATTTGGCCGCCAATTTTTATGGAATCCAATTACATCTACTCCTTGAAAAATCGTGTTGTCAGTTTGAATGTCCCATTCGCTTGTTGACGGGGAAAAGGGCAAATCTTGGCGGGTAATTCACCGATGGGCAATCAATCTTCTCTTTCAATTTTAAAAACCGCGGTTTTGTTGCGTTGGATTGAGAAAAACAGCGTCCATAAAAGAGTCCCCTAAACTATTTTTGCCCCGTAATTTGTAAAATTAAACGAGGGAGTTCTAATGTCCCGCATTGTAAGTAAATTTGGTGGAACTTCAGTTGCCACAAAAGAGAATATCGAACAGATCATCCGTATTATCGAGATGAATTCCGATCGCCGTGCTATCGTTCTGTCTGCTCCGGGGAAAGCTCCCGATGCGCAGACAAAAGTTACCGATTATCTCATTGCAATCACGGAACGTTCACTCTCTGGAAGAGATTATTCTAAAGAGTTGGCCGCGGTCAAGAAACGGTACTACGATATTTACGAACCACTCGGTGTATCTGCGACGATAATCGCTTCGGTGGTTGATCAGCTTGATACGCGCATCGATGAAGATCGTCACAACGCATCTCGTTACCGCGATCTTATTGTTGCGGCGGGGGAAGAGTTTTCGGCGCATCTTTTTGCAGAACTTCTCAACAATCGCGGGATAAAAGCAACGTTTGCTTCACCTCAGTCGATTAATCTCGAAGTTACTGCCACATTTAGCGATGCTCAGGTGACTGAACTGGGACAGAAAAATCTTACGGGATTGAAAGCTCTCTGTGAAGAAACTGTTGTGGTGTTCCCCGGATTTTATGGGATAACTGCCGCCGGAGATATCTGTACATTCAGCCGTGGTGGATCCGATCTCACCGGCGCTCTCATTGCCGATGCAATTGATGCGTATGAATACGAAAATTTCACCGACGTAAACGGTATTCTTTCGGCAAATCCGAAAACGGTGACGGCTCCTGAACAGATAAAGGCGCTGACTTACCGCGAAATGCGCGAACTTTCATACATGGGATTCAACGTATTCCACGAAGAAGCGGTGAAGCCTGTTATGAAAAAACGAATTCCCATTCGCCTTCGCAATACCAATAACACCGAAAATGGCGGAACACTGATCGTTTCAGAACGCCTTCCGGACGAACGTGACATTATTGGAATCGCCGGTGCTTCGAACTACTGTTCGTTCAACCTTCAGAAATTCTTGATGAACCGCGAAAAAGGGTTTGGCCGTCGCCTTCTCTCAATTTTCGAAGATCTTGAACTCTCTTATGAACACTGTCCATCCGGAGTTGACAATATCTCAGTGATTCTCGATCAGCGTCAACTTCACCCTGAAACTGTAAACAATATTGTTCGTCAGATTGAATCGGAACTGAAACCGGATGATCTCAAAATCGAATTTGGTTTGTCTCTCGTTGCAGTTGTTGGCGAAGGACTGCTTCATAAGGTTGGTGTGTTGGCTGCTTCGACATCCGCTCTTTCAAACGCGGGAATCAATATCAAATTGGTGAATCAGGGAAGTTCTGAACTGAGTATCATTTTCGGTATCGACTCTGCGGATGAAGACAAAGCGGTAAAAGCTCTTTACGACTGTTTTTTCAATTAAATAGAAGGTTACCATGAGTAAGCAAATGTATCAAATTCTCTGCTGTCCAGAAACAAAGCAGAAGGTAACTGAACTGGATCCCCGTGCTGTTTCGAAAATCAATGGATTAATCGGAAGTGGCAAGATGAAAAATGTGGGCGGTAAGTATCTGTCAGAACGTATCAGCACTGCGCTGGTTCGTGAAGATGGAAAGATCGCCTATCCGGTTCGCAATGATATTCCGGTTATGCTGATCAACGAAGGCATGGATGTAAGCGAATTCATGTAAGCTGTTCGTTTCTGTCAAAAAATAAAAGCCTCGGGAGAAATTCCGGGGCTTTTTTGTTGATTAATCAACGAACCGCGTTTCATTTTTCTGATCTCGCATAATAAGAACAAC
>DYSA01000482.1 GCA_020726425.1 Fibrobacter succinogenes
CGTTTGTTTCTTCCGTGTTACATCCAGACAAAATGCTCATGGGATACTCCGAATAGAAATACCGAACCCAAACAAAACCGTAACAGTGGAACGGTATTTTCTGTGACAAGGTTCATTTTAAATTTGGAGACTCAATGAATAAGTATTTTGCCGCTCTCGCCGCCGCAGCTTTTGCCGGAACTACTCTCGGTTCGCCGGAACTCAATAGAATCAGCAGTTTTGAATTTGGAATTACGAACACCGATGGTGGTGTCGCCGAGATTTCCACCTACGATGCTCTTTCAAAAAAACTCTGTACCGCCAGCGCCGAACTGGGTGGTGTCGTGGTTACCGATTATTCAAATCCCCTTCTTTTTACGCCAGTTGACACTCTCTCGTTCACCGCCGACATGGCCGGAGAATCCCGCACACCGAACTCTGTTTCTGCGCACAACGGCGTTCTGGCCGTGGCGGTAGAACGGGTTGACTCGGTCAAAAACAGTGCCGAAAAGATGGTTCACCGCCATCTCACTGGCGACGTGGTTCTGTTTGATCTGACCAAAACAGATCACCCAATGATTGCTCGCTACGAAGTGGGAAATCTTCCGGACATGGTGACGTTTTCTCAGGATGGGAAAAAGCTGGTAGTGGCCAACGAAGGTGAACCGTCGTCGGAATACCTTGCCGATCCCGAAGGATCAATTTCCGTGATCGACCTCTCGGCGGGAATGGACAAAGGAGTTGTCACGACCCTCGATTTCAAAAAATTCAATGCCGATTCGCTGGCACTCGCAACGGCGGGAGTTGTGCTCGACGGGTTCAAAGGCGCCTCGGTGGCACAGGATCTCGAACCGGAATACTGCGCTGTTTCAACGGATGGAACTCGTGCATGGGTCACTCTTCAAGAGAACAATGCTCTTGCTCTGGTCGATCTCGTCACCCCGGCGATCACCGCGATTACTCCTCTGTTCCGCAAAGATCTCTCTCTTGCGGGAAACCGGATGGATCTCGTGGCTGACAAAAAATTTGAACTGGCAAACTTCGCCGTTACCGCACTTCCCATGCCCGATGGCATCGCGTCCTATAGTGCTCTCGGAAAAGAGTATCTGCTTATCGCCAACGAAGGTGACGGCCGTGATTACGGCGGTGCGTTTATCAATGAAACAAAAATTTCTAAAGTGATAACATGGGCTCCCGCATTTGACAAGAGTACGACAACGGCGATTCCCGATCTGGTTCTTCACGCCGGAGAGAGCACCAACAGCGTCGGCGAAATTGACAAGCTGGTTATTTTTGGCGGCAGAAGTTTTTCTGTTCTCGATGATAAAGGTGCACTGATCTGGGACAGTGGCGAAGAGTTTGAACAGATCACCGGTACACTGTACGGCGAAGCTTTCAACACGAGTCACACTCCTGGCAAAATAAAAGTCGACAACCGCAGTCCCAAAAAAGGGCCCGAACCTGAATCGGTGACAACGGGAATAATCGACGGGAAGCGGTACGCGTTCATCGGATTGGAAAGAATCGGCGGCGTGATGATGTACGATCTTTCAACTCCCGAGAAACCGGTCTTTGTTCAGTACATGAACAAGCGCGATTTCACTCTTGCCACTCCTGCTCAAAAAGATGTTCTCGGGCCTGAAGGGATTCTGTTTGTTCCCGCTGACAAAAGCCCGACCGAACAGCCACTTCTGATTGTTTCCAACGAAGTTTCCGGAACGATCGAAACTTTCGGAATTGGAGAACCTTCGGTGATCAATCAAGGATCGATCGCCCTCTCTTCACTGAATATCACGGCGAACCGAGCGGGATTATCGCTGGTGATTCCCGCGACTCAGAATATTTCAGTGCGCTTGTTCAGCCTCAATGGTCGTGAAATTGGAACACTCCACAGCGGAAAACTGAGTGCCGGAACGCATCAGTTGTCACTTCCTCACGGCGTTGCTTCTGGTGCATATTTGGTTCTGGTAGAAACGGATCGCGAACAGATCGCCCGCAAAATCAGTTTCTGATAGTTGATCAAACACATTTTTGAAACAGGCAGAAAGGGAAACATTTCTGCCTGTTTGTTGTAGCAGAGTTCCGGATGACAAACAGATTCTTGAAAGCAATAGCTCCTTTGGGATTAATTCTGCGCAGGGAACCTCCATTGATTTTCGTCCTTGGACGACCCGAATTCAGCCCATGGAGAATCCATGGTGCATTGAGGCGAGTGATTGGGAACCTCCATTGATTTTCGTCCTTGGACGACCCGAATTCAGCCCATGGAGAATCCATGGTGCATTGAGGCGAGTGATTAGGAATCTCCATTGATTTTCGTCCTTGGACGACCCGAATTCA
>DYSA01000037.1 GCA_020726425.1 Fibrobacter succinogenes
CTTACACAGTTCACAAATTTTTCAGTATGAACCGGAACCTGAAGTACTTCAGAAATAAACGGCTCCTTCGCAGATATCATCTTAGCACGAAACTCTTGAATAACCGTCATCTCTTCCTGACGACCTTCTGTGAGAAGGATAATTTCCGCGTTAATATTGCGTTCGTACAACTCAGTCAAAAACGAATGAACACCAGTGCCAAGTCCTACTGTCGAAACAACAACCAAACCAATCATTCGATTTTGAAGTTTATACCGAGTAAGCGTTTCGCTCGCTTGTTCTGCAGAATTGAGCGTTGCGATCTTTTCCATATCGTAATTCAAAAAAAGTTTGAACGAATTCAAAAGAAACTCACGCTGAATGAGATCAGGCTCAATAATAATAACATTATCACTTGAAAAATAAGGAGTGTAGAGACAGCGGTGAGGCATTGTTTGCTGGTAATCGCTTTCACGTCCTGAAAACTGAGCGCGTTCACCACACCGAATGTCAGGTCGACAGCATTCGCCATTAAATCCAGAGAAAGGACACCGTTCGCGACTTCGCTTTTTCTGACGCACTCGATCTTCAAGAGCATTCCTGGAAGGTTCATCCAGTTTTTTAGGCAAGAGTTGAACAGCCAGTGACTCGGGACGTTCCTGTGGAAGTGACTCAATTGTCGCAACCGGAGAAAGTATTGGACGTTCAGCCGTTGGTGAACCTTTTATCGGTTCAGTAATTGGCGTTTCACTAGCAGAGCGGAAAGATGCGAGAACTCGATTGAAAGGAGTACCACCAAATTCGCCAGATCGTAAACGTCCAGCGCGATTATATGTGGGATAATTTTCGCCTGAAAAAGGAGGAGGTGTTTTAATTTTTATATCCTTATTCATAAAAATCTTCCATTTCCTGAAAGTAGTACGTTCTACTTAAAGGCAATACGATCACAATATACGAAAATTTTTAAGAAAAAGTAGAAATGTTTTATTTTGTGCTTGATATTTTCCCATAGTTGTGGTATGAATCCATGATTCACGCCAAAGTCCCACCCCAAAAAATGGACGATCCATTTCTGAATCGCCCAAATCGTACACTATTAATTGTTTTCAGTAAATACCATGAATGATATTGCCAAAAAGTTCCCGCTCGGTCTGAATCAACGCACGCACACCCTCAGTACCTGAAGCGGACTCCAAACGCCCTTGCATATACTCTTTACTTCGAACCGCTGCGCCACCATCATTTTCTGCACCGATGTATGTCGAAGGTTTCAGATAGAAAAATAGTACCAATTTGGGCTTACCATTTTCAAGGACCGACTTTGAATCCACCATCTCGCCATCGGGAGTCATCATACTAAACGAAGGGAGCTTCCGACGAATGAACCCATCCGGTTCAGAAGGATTGATCGGTGCACGATTTTCGTTCAATGTTCGATCTTTTTCAGCAACAGCCCATGCAGATTTTGCAAATGAACCTTTGCGTTCAGTTTCAACATCAAGCATGTCAGTTCCGGTTGTAATAGCCTTGCCTTGATCATATACAACACCATTACTTCCAATCACAAGAAAATCATTTGCAGCGCCATCATGCGAAAACCACTGAGATAAAAATGTTGGTTCTCCGCTGTAGGAGACAGCACCAACAGCTCCTTCAGTAACCGTTATACTCGGCGTATAATAGACTTTTGTGTTGGTAAATACTTTTTCATTGAGAGTAGGATTCTTTTCCCCCACTCCGATTGCGATAACTTCTGGTTCTGCGGCGAAAAGTTGAATTGCGCAAATAGTTGCGATACACAAAGAGATTCCAGCCCGTTTCATGTGGGCTCCTTTCGAGTAAAATTATCTATAAATAACCGATTCGCACTATTTTATCATTATTTACTAAAAGTGCTGTAATTAACATAACCTATTTTATAGACAAAATGAGGAGAAATTATGAATCGCATAGCTGTATTAATGCCCAAATGGATTGGTGACTATATCATGGCCCTTGCCGTGGTTGAACAAAAACGAGTTCACGACAATGTGGAAATCGCACTTATAACTGCGCCCTATCTCATTGATCTCGCTAAATTACTTACGACAATGGAGATTATTCCATTGCGAACCGCCGAAGGCCTTGAAATAGTACGGGACGGTAATTTTTCAGATTTGTACATATTTCCCCACTCCCTTTCATCTGCCATTTGGGGATTTTCAACGGGGATTAAAAACCGACACGGGTATCGCAAAGAAGGTCGCACTCCCCTGCTGACAACCAGTTATCCTCGCCCCAACAGAAAACGCGACCAACACATAACCACCGAATACTGCGATCTGCTCGAAATTCCCTATTTCGACATCAAAGATTTTCAAGGTGTACATCTTGAAGTTGCTAAGAGTGATGCAATTATTCTCTGCCCAGGTGCTAAATACGGCCCTGCTAAGCAGTGGCCTCATTTTAGTCATCTTATATCGTCACTCCCCGTTAATCAAACAGTAATAATTCTGGGAAGTAGCGACGAATCTGCCTACGCAGAACTTCTTATACATGAAAATCCTAATCATAAGGTAATATCATTTTGTGGAAAAGGATCGCTTGTTGAAGCAGCGCGCCGACTTGCTTCCGCAAAAGCTGTAATCAGTAACGATTCAGGGCTTATGCATCTCGCGTCATACGTAGGAGTGCCGGTGATCGGAATATTTGGATCTTCCAGTCCTACGTGGACCACCCCCGTAGGACAGAGTCAAGTTCTCTATAACAATGAACCATGCTCACCCTGTTTTAAAAGAGAATGTCCATTTGGGCACTATAACTGTCTTGACAAAATAAGCGTCAAAGAGGTAATCTCTCAACTTATGGATATGACATCTTTCGCCAAGGAAAACTCATGAAAAAACGTATAATATTGATCCCGCTTGCATTTCTCACTGGTATTGCGGGAATTATGAAATTAATCTGGGATTCACTTTCTGATACGCCCCAAAGCAAACAGCCGTATGATCTACTGCAGAACCGAGTTCAATCAATCTTAAAGCGCAAAAGCGACAACAAAAATTTTGGTGCTGCAGATCTTCTCGATGAACTGGAAATTTCACGGGATATCGTGGAAAGCACGTTCGGCGAACCTATTGAAAATGTCATCTTAAACTATCGTCTTGAGCTCGCAGAAAAACTTTTGCGTACCACTGATGATACGATCTCCTGTATTTCTGAAACCGTTGGTTTTGGTGAATCCAGTGCACTCTACAGACCGTTCAAAGAAAAAAATGGAATGGAACCTTCACAGTATCGTGAAAAGTTCCGTTCGTAGAAGAATCGCCGATTAGAAATTATTTTTAACCGTTATCACAACACGATCTCCATCATCATGTATTCCAAATCCATGAGCACCACAAAAGCTTTCATTCATATCCGCAACCATATCGTTTGCGCGAACGAGTGCCAAATCTTTTGACTCAAATTGTTGAATTGCATCATATCCACTTCGCTTGAAACACTCACACTGAAACTCCATAACGATTTCTACCATTGCACACCTCACTTTTTCTGCAATATACTACAGAATTCATCTTGGCACACCTCCACGGTGAAGAGTATTTTATCGTCACCATAAAACCGTTTAAAAGGAGCCAATTATGAAACCAATTACTGCCACAACAATTGTAGCGTCATCACTGTTGATCTTTACTGGGTGCAAGTCAAAAGAGACCCTTCCGATCAATACTCTCATGGCAGGCGTGGATATGCAAGTACTTGGATATACTCAAAAATTCACAAAAGATACCACAGATTTTTACAATCTCAGTGCCACATCGAGTTTTATGGGTTTGAGACTTAGCGGAAATTTCATGCAAGAAAACGTGACGATGGAGAAAGATTCTACCCTTCCTGACCCCAAAAAAGGATATTACAGCAAGATACGATTTATCTCACCGGACACGCTTGAGCAGAACTACAAATCTCCAGTCGCTGGCCAAGATATGGAATCTAATCTGAAGTGCGCGATAACCTTTGAAAAAGGTACGGCATCAGAACTTTTGGCGGGAAAAATGACCACTCTCGATTATACCGAAGCAGGAAAAGCAGAACTGCAAGCTATGTATACAACGCAACTTGAACGTGAGTTCACACCGATGATTACCGACATGATGTGGCAAGAAATTGAACGAATCAACAAAGACAAATTCACATCGTCCGAAGTTCGTGAACGATACAGACTCAATGTTCAAACCAAAACAGATATTGTAGAAATGGGAAAATCAACAATTACAATTGATGGAAATTCAGCAGAGATAACCTATAAGGAGAGACTCTACTTTAGAGTCAAATTCAATGGGAAAATTGATATATTGAAATAAACCCAACATGTTTAATAATGAAAATGGCAGTGGAAACTCACTGCCATTTTCATTATGGGAACAAATAAAGGTTCCTACATCTCTGTAAGAACCTTTTTAATCATATAATATGGAATTATTTCACAAATGAAATTTTCTGAATTGCCTTGCCTGTATTCACGGTTACATAGTAGACGCCACTAGAAAGATCCTGCAATGGAATTACATTCTGAGTTCCCGCAGCGATAGTCATTCGAGTGCTTTTAATCATCTGTCCACGAGCTGTAAACATTTTAACTTCAACGGTTCCAGACTGAGCCCATTCAAGCTTTACACTATTTTCAATCGCAGATGCAGAAGTAATAACGGACGCATCTTTGATTGATGGTTTTGCAGATACCACTGAAAAAAGGGAAACAGCCAAAAGTGTCATAATCATTTTTTTCATATCTACCTACCTTCTGATTCGTTATTATATCCTAAGTATAGTCTACAAATAACATTTATGCACAAAAAAGTTGAAAATTAAAAATAATTATTGTATTTGATTCACTACAGGGAGAAACAGTTCGAACGTTGTCCCGCTGTTTTGAGTGCTTTTTACCGAGATCACTCCTTTGTGGAACTCCATCATTTTCTTAACGATAGCAAGCCCCAAGCCGGTGCCATTTTCCTTTGTTGTATGAAACGGTGTGAATATTGTTTCAAGTTCCGTTTCAGGAATTCCAGAACCAGTGTCAGCGACATTTATCTGTACATAGTCACCATTTTGCTCCGGATCTATACATGTCACGGTCAAGACACCCTCTTCACCCATCGCCTGAACGGCGTTAATCACGAGATTGAGAAGTACCTGACGAATTTTTTCCGGTTCTATTGAAACAAATAGCGGATCATCGTTCCACTCTTTGACCACTTCGATGGATTTCCCAGAAACAAAAACAACTTCCACTTCCATGCTATCAATGAATTCGTGAAGAAGTTCTTTTATATTGATTGTTCGAAATGAAACTGCATTACCCTGCCGTCCAAAAATCAGCATACTTGATACGATCTTATTAAGACGAGAAAGAGCATCGATAATCTTGCCAAGTGTTGATTTGCGAGAGTCATCCACAGGAAATGTACGATCTAAAAGTCGAGCCCAAGTTCCCATAGCACCAAGGGGATTTTTAATTTCATGTGCAAGTGTTGCGGCCATTTCACCAAGTGCGGCGAGAGTTTTATTTTGCTGATTTTCTTTTTCTAGTTCTTTGACTCGAGAGATGTCGCTAAAAATTTCAACGGCTCCGAGTCGTTCACCAGACCGATCCTTGAGAAGTGAACTTTGATAGACAACTGGCACAGGATCACCAGTGCGCGACCACAGCACTTTCTCATCTCGCTCATGCCCTTTACCTGAACGAAGAACTTCGTGAATTGTCCCTTCAGAAAACCCTTTTTCACCGAAACAGGTATCAACCTGCCCGCCGATGACCTGACTCCGACTGTAGCCAGAAATTTCTTCGGCGGCGCGATTGAACTGAGTTACTCGCCCCATGGTGTCTACAGAAAGTACCCCATTGTGCATTGTTTCAAGAATACTTTCCAACTGCACGCGTAGTCTTTCTTGTTCCGCCAGTGACTCTTCCAATCGACGATTCTTCTCATCGAGTTCGATATTCAGTTCTGAAAATTTTTCAGCCATGTGATTGTACGATCGCTCGAGAATATCAGCGCGCTCACGAAATGATTCAAAGGCAGACCGAAGCAATTGCAATTGATCCAGATCGTCGCTCACGGAATATCCTTGCGATAAAATGATATTTGTTTTTCAAGCTGTTTCTCCGCAGTGAGAAATCGTTTGATTACCGATTCCATCACATCGAGACTAGAATTGAGACGATTCACCAAAACCTCGGGAGCATTATGTTTTTCGTCCATCCACAATTGAATTTCATCTGCTACCGCAGTTTTTGAATCGACAATTTTCTGGAGAAGGAGTTCCTTTTCTCCCAAAACAGTGAGAAGTGAACTAAAATCACCCCGACTCATTGCCAATGCACCTGTTGCCCGTTTGGTAATTTCCCATAAACGGTCGTAGCAACGACATTGATCTTCGAAAGAGTTACAGAGTTTTTCGACTGCTTTATCGAGCATATTTATTTACCTGCCCCATATCGCAATTGCCACTCCGCATCTTTCTTTTTCCATTCAGCTTGAGTAGCCCAGTAATCTTCAGGATACTTATTCGTTACCACCTGATACGATGAAACTGCTTTTTGATACTGTTTCTGAGCACGATAGGTGTTTCCCACTTGGAATAATCCCCACGGAGTATCCTGGTATGAAGGATACAGACGGGTCACGCGGAGATATTTTTCACGAGCTTCATTAAGCTTTTTCTCGCGATAATAATAGTCAGCGATTCGGTAATATGAATCGGGTACTCGAATAAATGTCTTGTTCTTTTCACCTTCCGCGATCACAGCTTCGTACTGTTTTATTGCCAAAGGCCAGTTTTTGAGATCGGCAAATACTTCGCCTCGCTTAAATAATGCAATCACTTTATCTTCAGTTGTTCTACCGTTTCGAGCGGCGAGTTCATATGCTTCGTCGGCGTTGCGAAGCTGATCTTCCATTCGATAGATGTCCCCTAATTTTTCGTACGATTTCCCGACTAATGCCCCATCGCGATTTTCTTGAATATACCGTTGGAAAAGCTGTCGAGCTGTGGGATATTTTTTCATTTCAAAATACGCCACAGCCTGTAGGAACATCGCTACAGGAGCGTTATTTCCCTGAGGAAACCGTTCGCGATATTGATTAAATTTGTCAATTGCGCCAGGCCAGTCGTGAAGTTTCATATAGCAGATTCCAAGATCGTACAGCGAAAGTCCCGCGACTTTTCCGCGAGGATACTGTTCTAACACAGATCTGAACTCCGCAATTGCTTGATCGTATTTTTTCGTTCTAAACAGCTTAACCGCTTTTAGCATGGCCTGCCCCTCGGCTGTGGCCGTGTCGGCAATAACCATGGTCAAGAGCGGTTCAATGCGAATTTGCAGTTCGGAGATTTCATATTTTTGAGGAAGATTCCGCAGTTCGTCAGATATTTCTTCTCGGTGAACATCGGCGAGATCTAAAGTATCGGCGGATTTTTCTTGAAGCAACTTTTTATACTCGGCGATCCGACTTTCAGCTTCGCGGCGTCCGGGTTCATAACTTGTTTTTGCTTTATACTTTTCATAATGATAAATCGCCGCAGGATAGTTTTTTTCTTCGCCGTAGATTTTTGCGAGATAAAAATGAGCGTTATACCCCTGTTCAGGATCAGAGATTGCTCTCTCAAAATTAAATTTAGCAGCTTGATTATCACCAGCTTTTCTCCGTATCATCCCAGCGAAATAATACGCTGCAGGATAGCCGGGATAGAGATCAAGGGCTCTTCTAAAATGAGCTACAGCCTTAGAAAAATCTTTTCCCCCATTTTGAACCGTTTCGCGATAAGCTCGAACACCAAGATCTAACGCTGCTCGAGCATCGGCAGGAACAGGACCAGAGGGAGCTTGCGGAACTTCGCTCGGCAAATACGCACCCTTACGCGAATCAGGTTTAACTGCTGAACTTGAAAGTTTCTGAGACGTTACCTTTGCTGATTTTGAACTATTAGCAACCGATGATTGATTTTTTGCTGCTGGCTTTTTTGTTCCACTTGATGCGACTTTAGTATTTGCATTTGTGCCAGACTTTGGTTTTAGATCTAAATGACTGATTTGTTGAGCACTATTGTCAGAACGAGGTTTGCTCCCACCGGCCTTTTGATTTCTTCCAGAAACGCGGTTCAAATCGTTTTCTATGGCTGTATTCTCTTCGCCCGAAGCAGTTCGCTGTGCTTGCTGAAGCATCAAAATTGATTTGTCGTATTGACCAACATCTTCATAAATTTTTGCTAATTTACGTGAAGCTGCACGCCATCCGGGATTGTACTGAAGGGCCTTTTGGAAATATGATTCTGCGCTACCCTTGTCCCCTTCGGTCATGGCAATATCGCCTAACATATAGTAGGCGTTGTAGTTGTCAGGATACACCGACACGACTTTTTTGAGTTCGTCTTTTGCCATAGCGTATTCACCCTGTTCTCGGTATTTTTTTCCGAGTCGGTAATGGATATACTCTTCTGCGGAAACTGATCCCGCAAAAACAACAAAAGCAAGGAACATAGCTACAATAGTTCTATTCATCGCCAAGATATTTCTCCGGAATGAGATAGTTGTGATAGTAATCTGTCATCGCATCTTCTAATGATCGAGGCACAATATCGCACCCAACTGAACGCAGTTTATTCAACTCGGCACAAGTGTAATACTGGTACTTTCCCTGAAGAAGTTCCGGCATGGGAACATACTCAATATCAACCGGTTTATTTGAAGCATTGAACATTGCATGAGCAACGTCATTCCAGCTTCGAGCACTCCCTGTCCCGATATTAAAGATACCACCAACTGAGGGATTGTTTCGGAACCAAATCATCATTTCGACAGCATCTTTAACGTACACAAAGTCGCGAAGTTGTTCGCCATCACCATAATCATCTCTATGTGATTTAAACAACGAAATTTTCCCATCGACATAAACATCACTAAATGATTTATTCATCACGGAGCGCATTGATCCTTTGTGATTTTCATTGGGTCCGTAGACATTGAAAAATTTCAGTCCCACAATAGATTTCAGATAGCCTTCGCGCTTTGCTTTTAAATCAAAAAGGTGTTTCGAATAGCCATACATATTAAGCGGACGCAGTTTTTCTAGTTGCGATTCATCATCAGCATACCCATACTCACCATCGCCGTAGGTAGCCGCTGATGATGCATAGATCATCCGACACGTAGGATTTTTTTCTCTCCACTGAGCAATCCGAAGTGTATAGCGATAGTTGTTCTCCATGAGATAATCGGCATCTTTTTCTGTGGTTGCCGAACAAGCACCGAGATGAAATATTGTATCAATTCCGGTAAGAGTTCCCGCTTCAAGTTGTTCTATAAACTGATCGCGGTCGAGATAGTCGGTATAGCGAAGGGCAACGAGGTTTTTCCATTTTTCCGAGGTCGTTAAATGGTCGACAATCAAGATTGAATCTTCACCAAGTTCATTCAGTCTATTAACAAGTGCACTACCAATCATACCGGCTCCACCAGTAACAACTACCATACTATCTCCTATTCATCACCGGAAATGCCGGAAATGCTTTGTATTCATCTATAGATTCAGATAAAATAATCTCTGCAGAACATATTTTACCGTAAAACAACAGGTTTACAAGCTAGGAACACAATCATGGTACAGTGTCTAAAATGCGGAATTGGTCAAAATGAATCATCTTCATTTTGTACCGTGTGCGGAAATGTCTTACAGCAGTCATCAAGTAATGTTTCAACCGAAGTTAAAAAACCAGCGGTGATAAACGACTGGGAAGAACGAAATGGTTCAATTTTTATCACTCTCTGGAATACAATCAAAACTATACTTTCAACACCAACGATCTTTTTCCAGCAAATTACCCCCAAGACCAAGATCGCTCCGGCACTATTTTTCTATATCCTTGTTACTCTGTTTGCCCTTCCTGCGACAATGCTATACCAAACCATTCAGAGCAGTGGAGATACAAATGGATTTGCAGCAACCCAGATTATGCTTCAACCGTTAACCACGCTCCTCTTCGGAGTAAGTGGGATCTACATCGGTGCGGCACTCTACATGTTACTGTTTATGATTACTGGAGTTAAAAAAGCTTCGTACAAGGAAACTGCGATAGCACTTTGTTACACCAACGCCCCGATGGTTCTTATGATTATACCAATTCCATTTCTACCGCTGATCGTCGCGGGAATCTGGGTCTTTATCCTGCAGATTATCGGACTCGCCTCAGTGCATCGTTGTTCCGTGGGGAAAATGGCCGCAATTCAGATTGTCCCCTTAATCATAATCTCTATTGTCTTTGCCATTTTGATTGCAGTGATTGTCGCTTTCGCCGTTGTACTGGGATTCTCTCTTACCGATTCTCTTAAAATTCAAGACATTCTCGATTTGATCCGATAACAGGAAGAAGTGGAGGTATCTTATGAGTAATTCAATAAACATGCTGCTTGATGTACCGCTGAAAATGTCGGTGCAACTTGGTCAGACTAAAATGAGCGTCCGACAACTTCTTCGCCTTAAAAAAGGAAAACTGGTTCTCCTCGATCGACTTTCCGGGGAAGCAGTCGATGTGTTCATTGGCGATCGCATGCTTGCCAAAGGTGAAATCACCGTGGAAAGTGATCGCATTGCCGTCAGAATAAGTAACCTTTACGGTTCTAAAGAACGTTATAAAAACCTGTAAAAAGATGAGACAACATGAAATTATTTCCAATTTTATTGATTAGTTCACTCGCACTTATCTCTTGTGGCAAGAAGGAAACATCCGAAGCTGCGAGTTCAAAAACAGTTGAAAATGTCAAGCCTGCTCAGTTGATTCAAATCAATAACAGCACGGAGTTTGAAACCTATTTTTCCAAAAAAGATCGATTGATTGTCGCAGATCTTTACGCAGACTGGTGCGGCCCTTGTAAAATGATAGCCCCTGATTTCGCCGCACTATCTGGCGAATATGGAGATCGTGCAGATTTCCTT
This sequence comes from Fibrobacter succinogenes, assembly GCA_020726425.1. Lineage (GTDB taxonomy): Bacteria > Fibrobacterota > Chitinivibrionia > Chitinivibrionales > Chitinivibrionaceae > JAIFMU01. The sequence continues at coordinate 10,959 of DYSA01000037.1, forward strand.
AAAATCAATGTGGATAACAACCAAGAAATTGCTCAGCGATTCAATGCGAATTCAATTCCGCTTATTCTTCTGATTAAAAATGGTAACGTTCTCGAACAGATCGTTGGCGCCCAATCAAAAGAGGAATACAACAGATTGATTCTTAAAAATCTTTAAAATTGTATATGGGTAAACGTATACTGTTTACCCAAATACAATTTTCATTGTTTTCAACTCATCAAATCATCAACCATTTTTTAACCAGACTAAGTGAGTGGGAAATGATCCAAATTGATCAACGGGTAGAACTTTAAGGACGACCAGTTTCTCCAGGGAAAACCCACTCAAAAATCTGTCTTTATTCATACAAGAACTATCAAAAAGCCGCACTTCGCCTTCGGCAAATCGACCTCATCCCCTCTGAAGAAATTTCACGATTTGAACAGGCTATCGCCCATTGCGACAGTGAATTTCTCGAACTAAAAAACAAAATTGCACAGGAAATCGGCATTGCAGAAGCGGCTGTTCTCGATGCGCAATCTGCGATATTGAATGATATTGCGATTATCAATGAAATCAAATCCATCATAGAAGTTGAAAAAATTCCCTTTGAAACTGCAGCCGAAACGGTGTATACACGATACGAAGCAATGTTCATGGCACTGGAAGACGATCTTTTTCAAGAACGATCAACGGATATCGGAGAAGTAAAGCGGCGCCTTCTCAATTTTGGATATAAAACGGAACCGGGATTCGTCTGTTCGGGACAACGATCGTGCGGCAAAGGGTACAAATCAATTATCGTCGCCGAAGAGCTCACAACAACCATGTTGTTTGAAATAGATCTATCAAAAGTACTTGGGATTGTTACCGAACGCGGAGGAGTAAATGGCCATGCAGCCCTTTTAGCAAGATCAGCTGCTATTCCAGCTGTAACCGGCGTTAGCGGAACGCAAAATCAAGATCGATGTGGTGGAACAATTTTGATTGAAGGGGAGAAAGGAATCGCAATTTTCAATCCTTCCCAAACAGAAACTGCTTCGATTGAAACGGCGCTTACAACAGATGCTATCGAAGCGAGTCTTCCGGGGATTTCAATCTATTCCAATTGTAGTTCGGTGGAAAATGTCACTCTTGCAGTGAAAAATGGCTCCGACGGTATTGGCCTATTTCGAACAGAAATGCTTTTTCTCAACAAAGGGAAAGTGCTCAACACTTCAGAACAGATCGAGATCTACCAAACCGTGTGCGAAAAAATGAACGGAAAACCTGTCACTTTTCGTCTTCTTGATATCGGTGGCGACAAGACATTCCCTTTTCTCCCTCAATTTAAAGAAGAAAACCCATTCCTCAGTCTTCGAGGAAGCCGGTATCTTCTGGAAAATCGAGAAATCCTGCGGACACAACTCAGTGCACTTCTCATTACCGCACAAAAGTTCCCACTTAAAATTATGCTTCCCATGATTATCGATTCGGCACAACTAAAAGAGCTCATATCGGAAATTAATGTGATCGCAGAAGAGATGAAAACCGATCGCAGTCGATTTGAAATTGGGATAATGTTCGAAGTGTCTTCAGCGCTATTTGAAGCAGAAGAAATGCTATCACTTTGCGATTTCGGGAGCATTGGAAGCAATAACCTTCTTCAATACCTTTTTGCGATTGATCGGAATAATGAATT
>DYSA01000038.1 GCA_020726425.1 Fibrobacter succinogenes
TCAAACGCTCATGGACGGTTTCGACTTTGGATGATGATCCTGCAGGAGAAGTAAAGAAAGAGTCTCCCAACGAAGTAGAACCATACTCGTCGGACATCGAATTGTCATCCTCAACATGAGGATCAACATCGCCGAGATCTACAACAAAGGCTTCGGGTGCAAAATCAAATGTTTCGGAACTTCTAGCCGGTTCTGGTTCATAGGCGTCAGTGATAATTAGTGATTCATCTCTTGGTTGTTCTGTATACGCCTGAGCCGGTTGTGGATTGTGAAGAGTCTCTTCGCCAAATATTTCATCATCAGATATGTCGTGAAGAGAATCATCAAATGACATATCTGCATCGTATGGACCACCAGGAAGATCGTCAGTTTCTGTAAGTGTATCTGCGGGGATTATTATGGAATCAGTATCCAAATAATCATCACCGGTATTTTCAACGACCGGAAGTCCATTGGGATGAAGTGAATCGATGTAAACAAGAAGATCTGAATAGACATTTTGGAGAAGTAATCCTTTCTCCACCAGAATCTGACCGATATCACGGCTTTCTGTAATCTCCACCCAGCTTTCCGTCAACTGTTCTGTCGTTGCGAGATTACTGCTGAGAAGAATTGATGCCATTTCTTGATTGTCGCGCATTTAGCACCCCATTGTTGAGTCCGCTTAACTCGAAAAGTATACGATTGAATATACTGATATGCAAGAATGTGGTTGATTTTGGTGAAATTATTTTAAAATTGACAATGTTAAACAGTGAAGCTTCAAAGAGTAAGAAATTTTGTGGTTTTAAAAACCGTAAACCAGCAAACTTTCTTACTCTTTTACACGCACCTTATCAATATACTCATCGTTTCGAGAGAGGAGTCGCCACCACTCTGAACCATCTTTGCGAAACGAACGTATCGCACCGGATCTCACAAGAATTTGACGAAGTTCATTGTCTTCAAATCCTCCAATTGAGTCGCGAAGAGTTTCAAATGAACGATCGGTATACCCATTGTGAGAAAGGAAAAATCGAGCTGTTGTTTCAGCCATGAACTCTGTTTTGTGTTCGTTCCGCAAAAGATCGAGATCGTTACGAAAGCGTTCTTTTTGAAGGTTTCTCGTTACAATTCCACCGATAAGCGCACCGGTAATTCCGGAAATCAAAGAACTAATCATAGGTATCAGGGGGAGTAATGAATCATTCATACCCGTGCTCCTTACACCATTCAGCAATTTCATTTGACTCTTCAGGTAGAAGTGGCATGAGAGGAACTCTCACTGCCGTAGGATACCCCGGAACAATAGCGGACAATCCCCGTTTGATTCGAGCAATCTGCTTCGATTTTCGATAGATTGTCGCAGTTTCGGCAACAGCGCGTTGCATTTCCTCTGCACGAACATCGCCCTGCTTAGAAAGTGCTACAAGTTCAACAATTTTTGCTGGCTGATAGTTCCCTTGAACTGACACAACACCACCAGCCCCGCGGGAAATGGCATCGGCGATTATGGAATCACCGCCACAGAGGTAAACTGGTGAATGTTGAATAAGATCGTAGTTCTTGTCAGAATCTTTTATTGCAATACATCGAACCTGATTCACGATCTCTAGTGATATACTATTCTGCGAATGAAGGGTGAAATTATACAGAATCAGTGGAAGCTTCGTTGCATTGGCGATCGCATTAAAAAATGTAACAATGCCACTATCACCCACTTTTGCTCGATAAAATGGGGGAAGTGCGGTAATCATATTCGCGCCATACTCTTCGGCGACTGCCACATAAGCGAGTGACTCTTTCAAAGAACAAGAACTAACATTAAACACGATGATCCCATCAAAATGGGATCGAGTAAATCTTAATAGTTCACATCTCTCTTTATAAGTAAGCGTTTCAAACTCACCGGTAGTTCCTCCAAGAAAGAGAGCTTCGATCCCATTCAATTCTAAAAAGGCAAGATGAGCTGCGAGGGCTGTGAAGTCAATAGAATCATCAGGAGCGAAAGGAGTTGTAATTGCGACATAAAGCCGATCTGCCATAGGTGAAACGGAGCCAGATTTCATGATTGACGCTCCCGCAATTTTACGATAGCTTCGGCAAGAATCATATCCGAAGGAGCGGTCACTTTAAAATTAAGGGGATCCCCATAGATAAAATGCACCTTTTTCCCGCAACTCTCAAGAAGCATCGCTTCATCGGTAGGGATAATTCCAGAATGACGAGCCGTATCGAAACACTCGAGAAGTGTTGCTCGATTGAAAACCTGTGGCGTCCCAACGGCGATCAATTTTGAACGATCAATTGTTTTCCCGCAGATATGACCGTGAAATTCTCGAACCGTGTCCACCACTGGATTAGCCGTAATTATACCAGCGTAAGTAGCTGCCTCTTCAAGCAAACCGTTCACAACAGCTTCCGTTACAAAGGGGCGTGCCGCATCGTGAATTGCGACCAGATCAACATTACCCGATGCAATGACACCATTTTCGACTGAGTTCCATCGTTCTTCTCCACCTTCAACGACGATGACGTTAGTGGTATAGGAACCGTGAATCACTTTCTCTTTAGTCTCTTCAACTGCTTCGGCGGGAACCACGAGAACGATAGATTCAAAACACCCCATAGAATCAAAAAGTTCAAGTGAATATCGGAACATCTCTTTGTTTGCAATTTCTACAAATGCCTTGGGAATAGGTTTCCCCAGTCGCTTTCCCATACCACCAGCAACAATTACTGCGCTCTGTTTCATAATAACTCCAAAAATTTCTATTGAAAGTTAGTACTCTTCATCTTCCATAGCCGCGAGAACTTGACGTACTTCGAGTTCTTCCGCACGGTAGTCATATTCTGTTTTCAGAAGGAAGACGACTCGAGAAAGATAGTCTACGATCTTATTTAACGAAGAGATAATTACCATAAAGAGAGTCAATTGACCAGCCAATACAGCTAGCGTTATAAGTAAATTGTGCACAGATCCTCCTTTTCCTGTAAAATAGCTTTCGCGAACATGAGTTTTAGCACAGAAGAGCGTTAGATATACAATATTCAATTGATTAATGCTCTACGGCACAATCATAATTTTTTACTTTCCTATTTGAAAGTCGACCAATCCCCACTTCCAAAAGCTATTCTGTTCAAAATCAATTACATGAAAAACTGAAGAGTCACTCAGAAATGGATAAAAAAACAGCGGAATTTACAAACGAGCCACAAGCGGCATTTTTATCAGTATTTACGTTCGAGGAATAGCAAGAATCCAATCAGAAATCATATTTGCATCACTGGAAAGGTGAATTAACCGTTTTCCTCCGTTGTACAGTTCTTCGAGACGATCTTTCCATCCAATCATCATAAACTGATCATCTTCAATCCGCAGTGCATGGCCAAATCGCTTGAGATAACTTTCCAGAACCGGAAACTCAGCAAACTCTTCTCGGGGCATATAGAGAATTGGTGTTCCCGAAGCAAGAGATTCCATCACCGTGCCATACCCAAGTTTTGAAATCACCACATCCACAGAAGCAGTAAACTCCTGCATAGTAAATCGCACTTTAGAAATTTGAGTAAAATTCCGCGGTTCATTAGGAAGTGGATACAATCCAATAAAGTGCCAACCTGTATACTGTTCGAGTTTACTCCAATCAACCAGATTCATTCCATACTTTCCGGTGTAAATCAATGCGATTTTGGCTGAAGCATCCAGTTCAAGCATTTCGCGAAGTTCCTGTGATCTATTCCGAGCTTCTCGAAGAAGGTTCACACCGGTAAGAATATTCTCACTTCCCTCCCATTTTTTCATGGAAGGGGAAAGCATAACGTGATGAGAAAAATGAGCCATTTCCCCTTCGACTCGCCGAACCAACCATTGTTTGCCGATCGAATCGGGAAAATCGCGATAAATATCATCCCACCAGAAATTACTCACCGAAACAGAAGGTATACCGGCTTTGTTTCCGATAACACCGGCAAATGAGACCATATCGGAAACTATCAACTCAATGTGGTTTTCATGTATCCAAAGTACTTCATCAGCGAGCGACTCATCATTGATAGCCGCTATCCGGGAATACTCCGCAATTGTCGCATTAACATCAATTTTCAAGGCGTCGTGCTGAACACAACCACAATCAAAAATTGCTGAACGGTACGAAAAGGGAACCGACAGTTCTGACTCAAAGAAAATTCTTGGGATATCGGATAAGATTGTAATTTCGCATGATTTTCCGAGTGAATTAATCAGATATGTTGAACGAACTGCATGGCCGTGACCATGAGCGGTGATGTAATAGGCAATCTTTCGAGGCATGAAAGTTCTCCTTAACGAATTTCAAATTTTGTAAACTGCTCGGGAAGATCAACCTCCTCGACTTCCACCGACTGAACACGAGCAAATGGCGTCCCCGAATGAGCCCAGCCAATCAAAGCTTCCACAGAAGTTGATTCGCCGCTGGCAACACACTCGACTTGCCCCGAAGGAAGATTCTTTACATAGCCGCGAACACCCAATTTATGCGCGACCATCTGTGTTCCAACACGAAAAAGTACGCCCTGTACTCGACCGGTAACAATAAATCTTACAGAACGCTGCATCATAAAATCACCAGTCCTAACAGATTCAAAATGAGTGCAAAAAGAGTGGAAAACATGCACTGAAAATAGGTTATGCCCAACAGATGCACCAGTTTCTTAACTTTCATCGAAAAAACCATGCCGCGATCTCAGTTATAAGATCCGCAGCAGTTGGAACTGACGACTTTCTTTTCGGGATATCAAAAAGTCCGGTAGTATATGATTCACTGGCAGATGATCCGGTAACACGATATTTTATGCGATCCCGTTCAGCCTTGAGTTTGCGCTGTTCATCTTCGAGTCGACGTTTCGCATCGAGAATCTCACCGCCCTCTTTTTTCCACTCGAAAAGCCGTGACAACTCGCCCGCCTCGAGCCAAATTCCATGTGCGTGACAGTGATTGATTACCACACCTGCCCGTTCACCAAATTTTTCTCTATTCATTATATCGCGGCATACAGGACATTTTCGATACATAATTGAAGAGGTTGTTTCAATAGGTTGATCCATCAATGATTTCAAGCCCGAAAAATTGATTTGAACCGCGGTACCTACTTTTTGTTCAAGCAGCGCGTGAAGTTCCCCGTTATCGAAAAACAAACCACCACATTGGCGACAATGTTCAATAAAAAAAGCCCCAGACTCACCGACATTCACCGTTTCAAGCAGAACCTCACAATTTGGGCAGACTCGCTCTTCGGAAGGAGCATCGGTAGTTGAAGCACTAATTGTTGTAAAATCAACACTGTTTCGAGTGTGACAATAGGGACAATCAGGTTTAGTGGGATTGAGTTGGGCTCCACATCCTCGACAGGTCAACATTCGTTCTCCTCTGCAATCGGTTCTAGGGATTGTACCATGGTAACATCACGATTTCAATAGGCTTCTGAATGATAATCTTCAGTAATATCGGTTATGCCAGAACTATATTTCCACGTGAAAAAATCATCTTTCCGAAAGAGCAGGTCAGTATGTCCGACAAAAAAAATCAGATACGAGATTCCGAACGAAAATACCTCGAACTCCTTGCTGAAACATACCCCACAGCCAATGCAGCGTGCACAGAAATAATTAATCTTCAGGCAATTCTGAACCTTCCAAAAGGAACAGAGCACTTCCTCAGCGACATTCACGGAGAGTACGAAGCATTTCATCACGTACTCAAAAATGGATCCGGAGTTATTCGAAGTAAACTGGAAAAACTTTTTGAACGAGAACTGACAACCCGCCAGATTCGAGAACTCTCAACTCTTATTTATTACCCCGAAGAAAAACTGGAACTTATCAAATCGGAACCCGATTTCAATACTGAATGGTACGAAGTAACCCTCTATCGAATGATCAAACTTTGCAAAGATGTATCAGATAAATACACCCGTATGAAAGTTCGAAAAGCACTTCCAGAAGAGTTCGCCTATATAATCGACGAACTTCTCTACGAACAAAGCGCAGGAAAGCAGTCTTATTACGATAATATTGTTCAAACGATTATCGAACTCGATCGAGCTGACGCATTTATTTCAGCACTTGCTAAACTTATCCAACGATTCTCAATCGATCATCTTCACATTTTGGGAGATATTTACGACCGCGGATCGGGAGCTCACCGAATCATGGATATGCTAACCAATTACCATCGCGTTGATGTGCAGTGGGGCAATCACGATATTTTGTGGATGGGTGCGGCTGCCGGTTCTGAAGCGTGTCTTACCAACGTCTTACGAATTTCACTGCGCTACGGAAATCTCGTTACGCTCGAACAGGGATACGGAATTTCACTGCGATCACTTTCTACTTTTGCCGCAGAGATGTACGAAAATGATCCCTGCAAAATGTTCATGCCTAAAACGGGTGATGAGACCTATTCAGACAAAGAGATTGTCGAACTGGCGCGAATGCACAAGGCAATTCTTGTTATTCAACTAAAGCTCGAAGGACAACTCTTTAAAAGACGCGATGACTGGGGATTAAAGAATCGACTCCTCCTTGAAGATATTGACTATACAAAGGGCACAATCAATCTGGATGGCAAAACCTATCCGCTCAATGACACCAACTTCCCTACGATCGATCCGCAAAATCCCTATGAACTTACCGATGCGGAAGCGGACGTTGTTTTCCAGTTGAAACGGGCGTTCAAGCGGTCAGAAAAGCTGCAACAACACGTTCATTTCCTCTATGCCAAAGGAAGTATGTATCTCGTTCTCAATGATAATCTTCTGTATCACGGATGCATACTGTTCAACGAAGACAAAACGTTTGAGACAGTAACTGTGGAAGGAGAAAAACTTTCAGGAAAAGCGCTTCTTGATCGATTCGACCAACTTGCGCGTCAAGGATATTTTGCAACGGAACCTCAGGCAAAAATATACGGGCGGGATGTTCTGTGGTATCTCTGGGCAGGAAGCAAATCTCCACTCTTTGCGAAAAGCAAAATGGCCACCTTTGAACGCTATTTTATCGATGATAAAGAAACACACTACGAATCAAAAAATGCGTACTACAAGTTCCGCGACGATGAAGATGTGTCCGACATGATCCTTCGCGAATTTGGCCTCGATCCAGCCTATTCCCACATTGTCAACGGTCATGTTCCGGTGAAAGTCAAAACTGGTGAAAGTCCTTCAAAGGCGAATGGAAAGCTGATGGTTATCGACGGAGGATTTTCCCGCGCCTACCAAGGAATCACCGGAATTGGTGGCTACACATTGATTTTCAACTCTTGGGGAATGTCTCTGATCTCTCACGAACCGTTCTCTTCCACTGCCGAAGCAATTCGCGAGGGATTGGATATCGTAAGTACTCGAGATATCGTTGAATACAATCGGGAAAGAATAATTATTCGCGATACTGACAACGGTGCTTCAATAGAAATTCAGATTGAAAATCTCAAGCGTTTGCTTACTGCATACCGTTCCGGTGAGATTTCAGAACGACGATAACCGACGATAACTGACAAAACTACCAAAATGCTGAAACGAACTATTGTTTCAGCATTTTGGCGTTTATGCCATCTGTTCTATAAAGGTTCTCGTAGTTTTGTCAGTGTAAAATTAGCGTCATCGCAGGGAAGATCAAACTGAAGTGAGCTAAAAATTAGACGAGAACTATACCCGTTTTTTGTAGCGGGAATAATTTCAATAACTGAAGGGATTGATTTTCCATTAATTGTAACAACACTTTTATAATTAATTGTTCTCAACAGTCTGCGCTGGCTATCAAAGCACCGAACTCGCACAGGGACAAGCAATTTTTCATTTACCGCAATAAGCATAAAACCCCAGAGATTCGGCTTTACAATTTTGGGAGTACATTTTATCTGCCGAACGGTTGGTTCTTTGGGATCCTTGGGAAGCAACTGTACGGTGTAATTTGCTTCGAGTGATTCCGGTCTAAAAATGTCGTCATAGGTAAAGTCTGAACCCATCCAACTGGTTGAAAACATAGAATCAACGACAGGAATAACTTTCCCCGATTTCGGAGAGTAATCCCACACCCGTTTTCCAACATTCAAGGAACCTACCCCCTTATCCTGTGCCGGAGTCAATGCCTTTATCAAACAGTTCTCACCTTTTGTTAGACGCTGAAACGTCACGTTTCGTTCCCGCGAAGGGGTTTTAATGTGAAGAGTCGCGGTGGCAGTGGATGAACTTCCAGAATAGAAATGTTCATAGATATCGATAATTTGAGGAAGCATTGTTTCAGCGTGAATAAAAGCAGTTACCACAAGAATCAAGAGTATTTTTTTCAACAGATTTCTCCTCTCTTTGAGATTTTTTTCGGCCAGGGAAAATGATGCTTTGAGTGAAAAAATTACATTTCCCACTACACCAAGAGGTCGAAGTGGCAAGTTCCAAGTAGTTATATTCCAAGTTCTTCAAGAGAAACAGCTCGTTGTCTATAGCGAGCAATCGCACCGTCGCAAAACTCAAGAATCGCAAACTCGTCCTTAAAAAAACCGGAAATATAGGGAAATGATCGATCAATTGAAATATCGAACGGAATTTCACCTTCAAACGATTCAAAAACCGCCGTATCTTTTGCGTGGATCAGAAACTGTTCACCGCCCACATCGATTGATTGGCCAATAACCATATCGCTGTAGTTCAAATGAATATCGTGAATTTCATCGTATTGCAGGAATGAAATCTGGGGCCCACGTTCAACAAGCCAAAGTACTTGGCCACTGCCAGTGATCCCGAACCACTCACTCCAAAAGTCTGAACTATTTCCATAGCGAATTTGACCGAGAATCGTAAAAGCATGTCCTTCAATCGATCCAGTCACACCTAGCGAGAGTTTTGACTTTTTTTGTGTAAGAACAGCCACTGTTCCCACCGAGTTTGCACGATTGCCGTTCACCGTATAGGCACAATCGCACGCATCACAATGAACAAGGATTGCCGCTGGTGAAAGCGCCTTTTCTGTACCACAGTGAGGACAGTTCAAGTGTCGGATCAACTCCATAGGATTCTCCAAGAAATCAGTGTTTTACTGAAAATAGTTGCACGCACTCCACTCGGGAAAGGCGAGATTTCCCATTTATCTCGATCCAAACCGTTTTTTTTCGGGATATTCCATAAGAGATTTACCAGTGCACAGCAAGTTTTCCTATGAATAAAGGCACCGTTCTGATGACTAACTAAATATTAATAGAACATATTATCAATCTATTTTACAGTGTATTACACACTCATACGATGACCTAGAGTCATCGCTTTGTTATGTCACAACATACGTCGACGACACTCTTCATTCTATATTTAATGGAGAAACAGAGGAGGTTCCATGTCAGATTTATGTACGTTCACCAACAGTTGTGAATTTTTGAAACATCTGTACGAACAGCGGAAAAAGGCGAATCGCGCATTTTCGCATCGATTCATCGGATTAAAAATCGGGTTTTCGGCGGGGTATTTTTCGCGGATTCTTTCGGGAGAAAAATCGTTGTCTCCGGAAATGGCTGAAAAGTTTATCGGCTTTTTCAATCTGAAATCACGTGAAGCAAACTATTTCCGCAATCTCGTTGGATTTACCCAGAGCAGCAGTGCCGATAAAAAACAGATTCACTATCAAAAAATGCTCGCCCTTCGCAACAGCAAAACGGTGCAGACGGAAAAACTGAACTACGATTTCTTCGCTCACTGGTCGCACAGCGCAGTTTTTTCTCTCTGCCGCGTTGAATCAATCGCTGATTCTGCTGATTTTTCGGAGATTGGCAAGAAGTTTATGCCAAAACTCTCCGGCGAAGAGATTCGAAAATCGCTGGAACTGTTGGAGAAAATGGGGTTGATCCGCAAAAATGAAGAACGTATCTATGAAGTTGTTCAATCGTTTCTCTCATCGATCGGAAACGACTCCATGAACATTCGCAACTATCTGGCTAATAGCATAAACGGAGCAGTTTCCGCGCTCGATCTGCTCAATCGGGATCAACGGGAGATTCAGACGATGATGATCACCGTATCCGAATCGGGGTATCAAAAGATTCGGTCAAAACTAGAAACACTTCGACAGGAGATCAACGAAATTGTGGCGGAAGATTCCGGCATTGATCGCATCTGTCAGGCGAACTTTCACCTTTTCCCCCGTTTTACAAAATAAGGAGTTACCATGAAAAATCTCGTTGTTCTTTTTCTCTCAATTGTCGTTCTCTCATGCAGTTCTTCCCCCACAGTATCCGCTCCCGAAACCGGTGGAACCAGTATCGAAGTGGCAATGATAAAGGGTGTTGTTGTTGATGAACAGAACCGTCCGGTGGAAGGGGCTTCAATCTCATTTATCAGCCAATCGATGATTCCAGATTCTTCACAACAATCGACAATTGATTCAATCAAAAGTGATGAAAATGGAAAATTTTCAGAAGTGATACACTTACTGGGAACTATCGGTGTGGTTATAACCGACAGTTCTGGCAACGGAGCGTTCAAACCCTGTACACTTTCAACAAGTGATACAATTATTGATCTAGACACGATAAAGCTGGAGAAAATGGGATCACTGGAAATGACCCTTGATTTGAGTGGACTTATTGGATCAGAACCCTTTTTTGATCAGGGTCTCTTTTTTGTTTGGTCAAAACAATTTTCGTACAATTTCTATTTCGATTCTACCATGATTTTGAATAATAAAGAGAAAGACACGAGCTTTGTAATTAATATGAAAGTGCCTGCGGGTATCTATGATTTCAGACTCAATCCCATGTATCTGTTTTCAATGTATCCAAAATTTGAAATTGTTGACACCACAATCAAAATCGACGCAGGTGAAAATATACAAGTTGAATTCACCCCAAAACGTTTATCATTTGACTCGCTGTCTGATTCACTTAACAAAGAGTTGGATGTGGTCCGAAAGATCTATGAACTCAATGGAATAAGTAACTCAGAAAAAATCCCCGATGGCGCAGGAATACTTGGTAATCATGTGGGGCAATTGATTTTTCCATGTACAGAATTGGATACCATACCCGATTATATTTCGGAATTGAATCACTTGGAATGGCTTCGGTTTTGGAATTCAGATAGCCTTAAAACAGTCCCAAAATCTATCGGTGACTTAAAAAATCTTCAGATGTTGGAATTTAGAGGATGTACTTCTCTTATTGATCTCCCGGCCGAGTTAGAAAATCTGACTAATTTGAAAATTGTATGGATACAAGGGGGCACATCTCTTAAAAAACTCCCCGAGGTGATCTATAATCTTTCAAGTGTAGAGCGTTTCGATATCGAATTCACCTGGCTCCCATCAGAACGGGAAAAAGAGTGGGCACTGAAACGGATGTTCCACGGCGACAAAGAAGCCTACGATATCTGGCTTGCAAAGTTGGTCGAGATTTACGGAACGAAATAAAAACAATTTTTAGCTTATTCAACGAAGGAGTTGCCATGAGAAATCTATCTATCACGTTACTTACCCTAATAATTCTCTCCTGTAGTTCTTCTCCCACAGCGTCCGCGCCAGATACCGGTGGAACCAGTATCGAAGTGGCAATGATAAAGGGTGTTGTTGTTGATGAACAGAACCGTCCGGTGGAAGGGGCGACAGTAGAAATTCTCAGTGGAAATGGGCAAACCCTATCACTTTCATCATCGACCAATTGTGATGGATCTTTTTCGAACGAAATATCAAATACAGGAACCGTATCAATTGTGGTTGATGACAACAGTGGAAATGGTGCAATGACAACAGTTACAATTTACGATGCAACAACATCTATGCAAGTAGATACAATTCGAGTTCAGAAATTGGCTACACTTAAATTTCAGTTTGATTTTAGCAAAATCGAGCCCACATCTTCAGATTCAAAAAAAATGCGAGTTGTATGTAGGGAGTTGAATATGATGTGGCAATTTGATTCCACTGGTGTATTTATTGAGGACAAACAGTACTCCGATATACTTACGATACCCGCAGGAACATTAAATTTCAGACTACAATCGTGGATGCAAAGTCTTTTTGAAATTCAAGATACTGTTATTACAATTTTGCCAGGGGTTGAAAACACGATTGTATTGACTCCGAAACTGCTGTCACTCGATACGATAACATCTGAACTTGATCATGATTTCCAGACCGTTGTACAATTGTACGCAGATAACGGAATAGAACTTTCTAGCATGGGAGATGTATTTACCAAGGTGGGAATCAAAAATGGGCGCGTCATTGAGTTGACAACCTTTGATTTCGATATTCTTCCAGAGTACATTGACCAACTTGAGATGCTCGAAGAACTGACGTTCATCGATAATACTATCAAAACACTGCCTGCAACTATCGCAAATCTGGGACATTTGCGGTATCTCGATTTGTGTTCAACATCAGATACAACGTATTATCCGCAATCGATTGAATCGTTGCCACCAGAGTTACTGACGATGCAAAACTTACAGATATTTTCATGTGGTTTTGCAAATTCAATTTCCGCACTTCCAGAACTCATTTATGAGATGACGCAAGTCGGCACGATATACCCGTTATTCACCTGGCTCCCATCAGAACGGGAAAAAGAGTGGGCACTGAAACGGATGTTC
>DYSA01000483.1 GCA_020726425.1 Fibrobacter succinogenes
AAAAAGGAGAGACAAGCGCCTCTCCTTTTGATTTACCTCGTTCATTTCTACCCTTTGGCACCGAAGGAGTCTACCAATCGGCGAGCATCCTTTAGCTTTTCATAGAGATGCCCCCGCCGTGTGCCCGGTGCTTTCTCTTTGCGAAGATACCGTTCCAGAATCGTCACCTCTTTGGCAAACTCTTTCTTTATCCGGTAGATCTCGGCGATTTGTTCATAATACCACGGAGATATTCCCAACGTCTTGGCAGAAGATTCCGAAAGGCTGATACAGTGAAGTAACAACTGTTCAGCTTCATCATACATCCGCTTGGTTTTCAACTCATTTATTCTTCCAATGAGTACCTGTGGATTTTTCTGAGCATCCGGTTTCACTTGAAGATTCAACTCTTTTTCAGCCTCAAAGATTTCCTGTTCCACCATCATCAACGATTCGGCGGGAACTTTAAGAAATTTGTTTTTGCTGATCAAGCGATGCAGACTACTCAATCGTTCTTTCAAAAGTTGCAAGTGCGTACGACGCAGAGCAGGATCTTTCATATCGCGGACAATTTTGCGCGAACTATTGATCTGAGAAGTAAGTTCAGCTGCGCATCTTTTTACATCTAAAGGGTTCTGCGGTTCTGAACAATTTCCCACTCCATGAATATGGTGAGTAGGATGTTGTATATAAATGTTCTTTTCTGGGGACGCAGTTTCACCGTGAATATGGTGCCGGTGAAGTGTCGTTGTAGAATAATGTTGCACTATGGCCTCCGTGTTTATTGATCACACTAAAATTACAATAATTTCACAATCTTTGCGATTAGTATTTCACGAGAATCGACTAATACAAAACATTAGGTAGAAATTAAGAAAATGTATTGATCCCAATTTCACAAATTGTCAATGGCTGATACTATTTTCGGCAAGAATTTTAAAACAATTGAGGAAAAATGATTCGTATTACATTGAATAAAGGGCGAGATAAATCGCTTGAACGTCGTCATCAATGGGTTTTTGAAGGAGCAATCGCTTCAATAACCGGTGATCCACAAGCAGGAGATGTTGTCGATATTTTCAACGCCGGTGGTGCATGGCTCGGACGGGGACTCTGGTCACCACAATCTATGATTCGAGTTCGTATAATGACCTGGGATCAAAATGAACCCTGTGACGAAACTCTGATTCGCAAAAAAATTACCAATGCGGTAAATCTTCGCCGCGATCGCTGGGAAAACAAACCCAATGCCGGTTGCCGCCTCATAAATGGAGAATCGGACTGGTTTGGTGGATTAATCGTTGATAAATACGGCCCGTGGATCTCTCTTCAGATCGGTTCTGCGGGACTCGAAAGATACCGCGAAACAATTGCTGAAGTACTCAATGATCTTCTTTCTCCAGAAGGAATCTACGAACGTTCTGATATTGCTTCCCGCGAAAAAGAGGGAGTAGAACAGCGAACCGGTGTCATTCTTGGCAAAGAACCACCGGCACGGGTACTGATCGATGAAGGTCTCTACTCATTTTATGTCGATATAATCAGTGGTCAAAAAACGGGATTCTTCCTTGACCAGATCGACAACCGAGCTGCCGTTGCCGCCGTATCAAAAGGTCGTACAGTGCTCAATTGTTTCGCTTACAGTGGGGGATTTACCGTTCCCGCTCTCGCTGGCGGTGCAATCTCTGTAGAAAGCGTAGATATTTCAGCGCCTGCTCTTGAGTTCTGTGATGAAAACGTAAAGCTCAACAATCTCGATGATGGACGTAACTG
Organism: Fibrobacter succinogenes; assembly: GCA_020726425.1. GTDB lineage: Bacteria > Fibrobacterota > Chitinivibrionia > Chitinivibrionales > Chitinivibrionaceae > JAIFMU01. The sequence continues at coordinate 1,753 of DYSA01000483.1, forward strand.
CTCAACAACTGCGGATGTGTTTAAATATCTTCGCACCCTTCGCGATTCTCGCAAGAGCTATGACATGATCATTCTCGATCCACCGAAGTTTGCCGAATCACGAAGCCAACTTGAAAAAGCTGCACGTGGGTATAAGGATATCAATCTATTGGCAATCAAACTGCTCAATCCCGGTGGAATCTTGGTGACCTTCAGTTGTTCCGGCCACATAGCTCCTGAACTCTTTCAATCAATTGTCGCCGGAGCCGCTTCAGATGCGAAACGAGACTCCCAGATAATCCAACGACTCTTCCAGTCTGCCGATCATCCCGTAGCGCTCGACTATCCCGAAGGCACGTACCTCAAAGGGCTTGTCTGTCGAGTTATGTAAATAGAGTGATCAGAAAAAGTTCTGCCCCGTAGATGGTATTTCTGTGCGGGCAGAACTTTTTCATTTTCAGACGATCCACAACTACAGAATACAGAAGCACGAAAAAACGGATCTCTTTAAAAAGAGATCCGTTTTAAATGGTAGCGGGGACAGGACTCGAACCTATGACCTTCGGGTTATGAGCCCGAC